>JBIODO010000060.1:0-14033 GCA_044445225.1 Burkholderiales bacterium | reverse complement strand
CTCCACGCGGTGTGGCGCACCGCCAGCCACTCGGGCCGCTCGAGCGTGCCGGGCGACACCAGGTCGTAGCACGCGAGGTACAGCGGGCCGCCCGACAGCCGTCGGTAGCGCAGCGCCCGAATCGTGCCCGGCACATCGGCGAGGCCTGGCAAGTGCTCTTGCTCGTACCACGCATTCAACTCGCGCTCGTGCTCGGGGGCGACGTCGGTCTCGACCGTGTAGTGGTACAGCAGCGGCGCGCCGCTCGCGCGGCCATCGATGGACTGCAGGCATTCGAGCGCCGTCCAGCCGGCCGCCGGCGCGGCCGCTTGCGCTGCATAGGCCCGGCCGCGCTGGCCCTCGGACGAGCACCAGAAGTGAAACCCGCCGGCGCGTTGCGCCGCCGCAGGCGGCCACGCGCAGTCGAGCAACCAGTGCGTCGCCATCACTCGGCCTTGATCTGCTTGGCCTTGATCAAGCGCGCCCACTTCTCAGTGTCGCGCGTCAGCAAGGCCGCGAGCTCTTGCGGCGTCGACGGCGCAGGATCGGTGCCCGCTTGCAGCAAGCGATCGCGCACCGCCGGCGTGTCGAGCGCGTGGCGCACCGCCTTGCTCAAGGTGTCGATCATTGCCGCGGGCGTCTGCGACGACACGAACAGCGCGTACCAGTTGTTGGTGTCGACACCCTGGATGCCCTGTTCTTCCAGCGTCTTGATGTCGGGCAGCGCCGGATGGCGCTTGCTCGAGGCCAGGCCCAGTGCCTTGAGCTTGCCGCTCTTCACTGCGCCGAGCAGGCCAGGCACGTCGCCGAAGAAGCCGCCGACCTGGCCACCCATCAGATCGGTTATCGCCTGCGCGGCGCCCTTGTACGGCACGTGCAGAAACTTCGTGCCGGTGGCGTCGCCGAACTGCTCGATGGCCAGGTGCGGCATGCTGCCGATGCCCGTGGAGGCCATGGCGATCGGGTCGCTGCGCTTGCGCGCGTTGGCGATGAACTCGGCCGCATCGCGTGCCGGGTCGGCCGGGTTGACCGCCAGCAGCTCCACGTTGTTGACCACCAGCGACACCGGCGCGAAGTCGCGCCGCATGTCATAGGGCAGCTTGTCGTACAGCGCGGGATTGATCGCCGCCGCGCCGACGCTGGTGATCCACAGCGTGTGCCCGTCGGGCTCGGCGCGCAGCACCTCCAAGGCGCCGATCGTGCCATTGGCACCCGGCTTGTTGTCGACCACCACCATGCCACCCAACTCCTTGCCGAGTTGCTCCGACAGTGTGCGCGCCACGGCATCCACAGGCCCGCCGGCCGTGAACGACACGACGATGCGGGTGGGCTTGGCCTGCACCTGGGCGCTTGCGCTGACTGGCAAGCACAGGCACGCGAGCAGCACACGTCGGGTGGGCATCGGGCGGTCGCTTGCGTTGTCGTGCGGCGTGAACCGGGGCTTGGCTTGCCGCTACATCAACACGATGTCGTACTGCTCGGGGTTCATCGCGCTCTCGGCCGACAGCGAGATCGGCTTGCCGACGAACTCGCTCAAGCCGGCGAGGTGCGCGCTCTCCTCGTCGAGCAGCATCTCCACCACCGCCGGGCTGGCGATGACGCGAAACTCCTTGGGGTTGAACTGCCGCGCCTCGCGCAGGATCTCGCGCAGGATGTCGTAGCACACGCTGCGCGCGGTCTTCACCTGGCCGCGGCCTTCGCAGGTGGGACACGGCTCGCACAACATGTGCGCCAGCGACTCGCGCGTGCGCTTGCGCGTCATCTCCACCAGGCCGAGCTGCGTGAAGCCGCTCACCGTGGTCTTGGTACGGTCGCGCGCGAGCTGCTTGCGGAACTCGGCCAACACGGCGTTGCGGTGCTCCTCGCGCGTCATGTCGATGAAGTCGACGATGATGATGCCGCCCAGGTTGCGCAGGCGCAGTTGCCGGCCGATGGCCAGCGCGGCCTCGAGGTTGGTCTTGAAGATGGTGTCGTCGAAGTTGCGCGCGCCGACGAAGCCGCCAGTATTGACGTCGATCGTGGTCAGCGCCTCGGTCTGGTCGATGATCAGATAGCCGCCTGATTTCAGATCGACCCGGCGCGCCAACGCCCGCACGATGTCTTCCTCGATGTTGAAGAGATCGAAGATCGGCCGCTCGCCGCGGTAGTGTTCGAGCTTGCTCATCGCACCCGGCGAATACACCGCACCGAACGCCTGCAGTGCATCGAACTGCAGCTTGGCGTCGACGCGGACGGTTTGCGTGGCGTCGTTGGTCAGGTCGCGCAGCACCCGCTCGGCGAGGTTGAGGTCCTGGTGCAGCAAGGTGCCGGCGGCGTGGCTGCCGGCGGCGTCGCGGATCGTCGCCCAGGCCTTGCGCAGGTAGGCGATGTCGTCGGCCAGCTCGGTGTCGCTGGCGTCCTCGGCGTTGGTGCGCAGGATGAAGCCGCCGCCGCCGTCGCCCACCAGTGCCTGCATGCGCGTGCGCAACTGCTCGCGCGCCTCGGGCGAGCCGATCTTCTGCGAGATGCCGATGTGGGTGTCCTGCGGCAGGAACACCAGCATGCGCCCGGCAATCGAGATCTGCGTCGACAGCCGCGCGCCCTTGGTGCCGATCGGGTCCTTGATCACTTGCACCAGCAGCGTCTGGCCCTCGAACACCTGGCGCTCGATCGGCACCAGCGGCGCGCCCTCGATGCGGGCATTGCCGGTGGTGTGCAGGTCGGCCACGTGCAGGAAGGCCGCGCGCTCCAGGCCGACGTCGACGAACGCGCTTTGCATGCCCGGCAGCACGCGCGCCACCTTGCCGAGGTAGACGTTGCCCACCAGCCCGCGCTCGAGCGCGCGCTCGATCAGCAGCTCTTGCACGGCGCCGTTCTCGACGATCGCCACGCGGGTTTCCTGCGGCGACCAGTTGATCAGGATGTCATGGGTGGCCATGGATGCGAGAGTCTATTGGCTCAGCGCGGTCGCAACCCCGGCACGCTGCAACAGTCGCGCGGTTTCGAACAGCGGCAGCCCCATGATGCCCGAGTGGCTGCCGTCGATGCGCTCGATCCAGCCCGCCAGCGCACTCTGGATCGCGTAGGCGCCGGCCTTGCCGAACGACTCGCCGCTGGCCACGTAGGCGTCGATCGTGGCCGGCGGCAGGCGCGCGAAGCGCACGTGCGACACGTTCAGTGCGGCGCGCGTGCGCCCGCCCGCGGCCACTGCGACACCGGTGATGACGCGGTGCGTGCGGCCTGACAGTCGGGCCAGCATCGCGCGCGCGCCGGCGGCGTCGGCCGGCTTGCCGAGGATGGCGCGGCCGATCGCCACCGTGGTGTCAGCCGCCAGGATCGGCGCCTCGGCGAGGCCACGCC
The DNA here is from genome assembly GCA_044445225.1 of Burkholderiales bacterium. GTDB lineage: Bacteria > Pseudomonadota > Gammaproteobacteria > Burkholderiales > Burkholderiaceae_C > JAEUPI01. The sequence goes on along the minus strand of JBIODO010000060.1, from coordinate 10,715 downwards.
GCTGCAGCCGCGTGCGCGCGGCATCGAGCTTGGTGCGCGTGACACGTCGCACGTAGACCTCGGGCGATTCGCCGCGCTCGACGGCCTCATACGCTTCCGCGTCTTCGCTGTCGTCAGGCAGCAGCATTTCGAAGCGCACGCCGATCTGCAGCAGCAATTGCTGTCGTCGCGGGCTTTGCGAGGCGAGGTAGACGAATGCGCTGGGTGCCATGGTGACGCGCCGTGACTTCCGCGCGTGACGCATTGTGCAGGCAGCGATGCACCCCCTTATTCGGGTGGCGGCCAAACGAAAAGCATCGTGAACCTCGCCCTCGCTGAACACCACTCACTGTCGCACGATGCCCCCACAGCGCCTCGCGTTGACGCGACGCCAACAACTGCTCAGGAGTTCGACCATGACTCGTTATCTCGCAAGCTTCCGCCGCACCTCGCTGGTTCTCGGCGCCCTCACCATGTGCTGGGGCGTCACGCTGCACGCGCAAGCGACCAATCCGACGGCGCAGCAGCGCGTCGCGCTGGCCTGCACGCAAGGCAGCGACATGGCGGGCTGCAAGCCGGCCGTCGTCGCATCGACCGAACGGCACAGCATGCACGCGCAACGCGACACCGCGCCGGCCAAGGCCCCCGCCCAGCGTGCACAAGCCGCCCGCAGCATGGCCGCGCTCGACAACGACGGCAGCCGCTTCCGCTACGACAGCTGCGGCTGCTCGAACGACTGAGCAGCGCCTCAGTCGCGGTGATAGGGGTGGCCGGCCAACACCGACCACGCCCTGTAAAGCGCTTCGGCCAGCACCACGCGGGCCAGCGCATGCGGCAGCGTCAGATCCGACAGGCGCAGCGTCTCCTCGGCAGCTAATCGCAGCGTCGGATCCAGCCCATCGGGGCCACCGATCCACAGCACGACGTCGCGCCCGTCTTCGCGCCACGCACGCAACCGCTCGGCCAGTTCGGCCGTGGTAAGTCGCGTGCCGCGCTCGTCGAGCGCCACGCGGCGCGCGCGTTTCGGCGCGGCAGCCAGCAGGCGTGCGCCTTCGGCTGCCCTGAGTTGCGCCGCCGTCTTGCCGCCCTCGCGCGGCTCGGCCTTGACCTCGACGAGCTCCAGGCGGCAGTCGTTCGGAAACCGTTTGCCATAGTCGGCCCACGCATCACGCGACCACGCTGGCTGCCGCTGGCCGACCGCGACGATGACCAGCCGCATGCGCGAGGCCGCCGATCAGCGTGCGCGCGGCACTCGCTTGGGCGCGGCCTTGCGCGCCGGCGTGCCGGCGACTTTCTTTCTCGATGCCACCGCCTTCTTGGGCCCGCCTGGGCGCTTGCCGGGAGCGCCCCGCTTGGCAGCCACCGCTTTCGCGGGCGCAGGCTTCTTCGATGGCGCCTTCTTGGCAGCGCGCGCGCCGCCGCCGCGCGGCGGCGCGGCGCGCGTGCCGGCAGCGTGACTCGGTGGCAACGGCTTCGTCGGCTCAGGGCCCGCCTCGCCGTCCATCTTCATCTTCACCGCCTTGCCGCCCCAGATCTCTTCGAGCCGGTAGTAGTCGCGGATCGCGGGCTGCATGATGTGGGCCACCGCGGCGCCGCAGTCGACGATGATCCACTCGCCGTTGTCGGCGCCTTCGACGCTCAAGATCGGAAGGCCGCGCGATTTGACGGTTTCGCGCACGCTGTTGGCCAGGGCTTTGGTCTGGCGGTTGCTGTTGCCCGAGGCGACGATCACGCGTTCAAACAGCGGCGACAGGTGCTCGGTGTTGAAGACCACGATGTGGTGGGCCTTCACGTCCTCCAGGCCATCGACGATGGCGCGTTGCAGCTTGCGGATGTCCATTCAATGCCCGGCGGCACTCCTGTAAAGATGGTGCTGGGCAATATAGCCCGCCACCGCGTTGCTGACCAATCCCGAAATCGATTCACCGCGTGCCACGCGGGCCCGAATGTCGGTGGCGCTGATGTCCATCGGTGGCAGCGGCACCGCCCGGTGCGGCAGGCGTGCCACTTGCGCATCGGGGTGCATCGCCACGCCCGGCCGCTCGGCCACCGCCAGGGTCACCAGACCCAGCAGCTCTTGCCAGCCGCGCCAGGTGTGCAGGTTGTTGTATTGATCGGCACCGATCAGCAGGAACCAGCTCGCGCCGGGATCGCGCCGTTGCAACTCGTGCACCGTCTGCAGCGAATAGCTCGAGCCCGCGCGCTCGAGCTCGCAGCGTTCGAGCACGAAGCCGCGCTCGCCGGCGATCGCCAGTTTCACCATCGCCTCGCGATGGCCGGCGTCGCTGATCGCACGGGTCTTCTGCCACGGCTGGCCGGTGGGAACCCAGCGCACCTCGTCCAGCGGCAGCGCATCGCGCGCGCTGCGCGCCAGCGCCGAGTGCGCCAACTGCGGTGGATCGAAGGTGCCGCCGAACAAGCCGATGCGTCTCACTCGCCGCACCAGTCGCGCGGCTCGAGGAAGTCGCTGTACAGGCGCGCCTCGGCGCTGCCGGGCTCGGGCTTGAAGTCGTAGGCCCAGCGCACGCGCGGTGGCATCGACATCAAGATGCTCTCGGTGCGGCCGCCCGATTGCAGGCCGAACAGCGTGCCGCGGTCGTACACCAGGTTGAACTCCACGTAGCGGCCGCGGCGCAGCGCCTGGAACTCGCGTTCGCGCTCGCCGTATTCGAGATGACGACGCCGCTCGACGATCGGTACGTAGGCGCCGAGGAAGGCATCGCCCACCGCGCGCAGCATCTGAAAGCCGCGCTCGAATCCGAACTCGGACACGTCGTCGAAGAAGATGCCGCCGATGCCGCGCGGCTCGTCGCGGTGCTTGAGAAAGAAGTACTCGTCGCACCAGCGCTTGAAGCGCGGATGCAGCTCCGGCCCGAAGGAGGTCAGCGCGTCGCGGCAGCTGCGGTGGAAGTGGCGCGCGTCTTCCGCGAAGCCGTAGTACGGCGTCAGGTCCATGCCGCCGCCGAACCACTGCACCGGGTCGCGGCCGGCCGGCGCGGCGGCCAGCATGCGCACGTTCATGTGCACGGTGGGCACGTACGGATTGCGCGGGTGCATCACCAACGACACGCCCAGCGCCTCGAACGGCGCGCCGGCGAGTTCGGGTCGATGCTGGGTGGCCGAGGGTGGCAGCTGCGCACCGCGCACGTGGCTGAAGTTGCAGCCGCCGCGCTCGAGCAACGCACCGTCGTCGATGCACAGCGTGAGGCCGTCGCCCTGCAGGCGCTCGCCGGGCGCGCGGGTCCAGCCGTCGCGCACGAACGCGCCGCCGTCGAGCTGCTGGATCGTGCTCACGATGCGTTGCTGCAGCCCGAGCAGGTACTCGCGCACGGCGGCGGTCGACATGGTCAGTCTTTGAGTCGGATCGGTGAAGCCCACTCGGGCGTGCGGCCACGATGATGCCCCAGCCTTGTCGCGATGGCCGCGACATCGGCCTGCGCATCGCCGCACAAATGAAGAAAGTCCACCAGCGCCACCTCTCGGCGCGCGAAATCGAGGCCCGCCAACCCCAGCGGCACCTTTGCTTGCACGGCCACGTGGTAAAAGCCGCTGCGCAGGCCGTCGCTGAGCCGCCGTGTGCCCTCGGGCGCCAGCGCCAGCCACATGAATTCATCGCGCTCGCGCGCCTGCACGAGGCGTTGCGCCATCGCGGCCACGGCGCCTTGCGATGATGTGCGCTCGACCGGCACGCCACCCAGCCAGCGCAGCCAGCGGCCGAACAATGGCACGCGGAACAGCGAGGCCTTGCCCCAGAAGGCCACCGGGATGCCGATGCTCCACTTGGCCAGGATGCCGACGATGAAGTCCCAATTCGACGTGTGCGGGTAGACGATCACCACGCCCTGGCGCGACGGCAAGCCGTCGAACGCGACGCGCCAGCCGGCCAGGCGCAGCAACGCGCCGGCCATCGCGCTGCCGCGCAATTGCACCGGGCGCTGGAGAATCGCGCGCGGTGCGTCAGCGGCGCACGGCACGGTGGCCGATGTCGCGCCGATGCTGCGCGCCCTCGAAGCGGATGCTGTCCACGCCCTCGTAAGCGCGTTGCTGCGCACCCTTGACGGTGGCGCCCAGCGCGGTGACGCACAGCACGCGCCCGCCGCTGACGCTCAACGTGCCGCCTTGCAGCGTGGTGCCCGCGTGGAACACCACCAGGTCGTCGGTCGCGGCCGGCACGCCGGTGATGACCGCTCCCTTGCGCGGATCGTCGGGGTAGCCTTCGGCGGCCATCACCACGCCGAGCGCGACGTTGCGGTCCCAGCTGAGCTCCACCTCGTCGAGCCTGCCGTCGGTGGCATGCATCAGCACGTCGAACAGATCGCTCTTCAGGCGCATCAGGATCGGCTGCGCCTCGGGGTCGCCTAAGCGGGTGTTGAACTCCAGCGTCTTGGGGGCGCCCTGCGCGTCGATCATCAGGCCGGCATACAGAAAGCCGGTGAACACGATGCCGTCGCGCCGCATGCCGGCCACCGTTGGCTTGATGATCTCGTGCATCACCTTGGCATGCAGGTTGGGCGTCACCACCGGCGCCGGCGAGTAGGCACCCATGCCGCCGGTGTTGGGTCCCTCGTCGTCGTCGCGCAGCCGCTTGTGGTCCTGGCTGGTGGCCAGCGGCAGCACGTGCTCGCCGTCGACCATCACGATGAAGCTGGCTTCCTCGCCGCCGAGGAACTCCTCGATCACCACGCGCGCGCCGCCGTCGTTGTGCTGCACGCCGAGCGTACGGCCGTCGAGCATGCTGTCGATCGCGGCGTGCGCCTGCGGCAGCGACATCGCCACCACCACGCCTTTGCCGGCCGCCAGACCGTCGGCCTTGATGACGATCGGCGCGCCCTGCGCTTCGACGTGCGCATGCGCGGCGGCCGCGTCGCTGAAGGTCTGATAGCGCGCGGTCGGAATGCCGTGGCGCTGCATGAAGGCCTTGGAGAACGCCTTGGAGCTTTCCAGTTGCGCCGCCACGCGGGTGGGCCCGAAGATGCGCAGGCCGCGCGAGCGAAACAGATCCACCACGCCGGCGGCCAACGGCGCCTCGGGGCCGACGACGGTCAGCACCACCTTTTCGCGTTGCGCGAAATCGGCCAGGCCTTCGGGGTCGGTGATGGCCACGTTCTCCAGACGCGAATCGCCCGCCGTGCCGCCGTTGCCGGGCGCCACGTAGACGCATTGCAGCTTCGGGCTTTGCGCCAGCTTCCAAGCCAGGGCGTGTTCGCGGCCGCCGCCGCCGATGACGAGGACTTTCAAGTCAGCATCCGTTCATGCGAGCACCGCGTTGTGATACACGGCCTGCGTGTCGTCGAGGTCTTCTAGCACGTCGAGCAGCTTTTGCATGCGCTGCGCGTCGTCGCCGGCGAGGTCCACCGGGTTTTCGGAACGCCAGGTGACCTCGGCGAAATCGGGCTTCAAGCCGGCCTTGGTCAACGCCTGTTGCACGGCTTCGAAGTCCGCTGGCGCACACAGCACCTCGATCGCGCCGTCGTCGCCGCTGATCACGTCGTCGGCGCCGGCGTCGAGCGCGACCTCCATCACGCGATCCTCGCTGGCGCCCGGCGCGAACACGAACTGGCCGCAGTGCTTGAACTGAAAAGCCACCGAACCCTCGGTGCCGAGGTTGCCGCCGTACTTGGAGAAGCCGTGCCGCACCTCGGCCACCGTGCGCACGCGGTTGTCGGTCATGCAGTCGACGATGATCGCGGCGCCGCCGATGCCGTAGCCTTCATAGCGGATCTCCTCGTAGTGCACGCCTTCGAGGTTGCCGGTGGCCTTGTCGATGTTGCGCTTGATCGTGTCGGCCGGCAGATTGGCCGCCTTGGCCTTGTCGATCGCCAGCCGCAGCCTCGGGTTGGTTGCCACGTCGCCGCCGCCCAGGCGCGCCGCGACCATGATCTCGCGGATCACGCGCGTCCACACCTTGCCGCGCTTTTCATCCTGGCGGCCCTTGCGGTGCTGGATGTTGGCCCACTTGGAATGACCGGCCATCGAGTGCTCTCCTGCCTTGGGCGCCCGCCGGGAGGCACCTCATGCGCTCGATTTTAGCGGCGGCCGCGACTCAGAAGCCGATCGACAGCAGGCTGGCGGCCGCGACAATGGTGATCACCGAGGCGCCGCCGTAACACGCGAGCTTGGCCAACGCGCCGTTGTGCACGCCGATGTCGTGCAGGCTGTGGAAGATGCGGTGCATCGCGTGCCACGCGAAGAGCATGACGACGACGAACAGGAAACCCTTGCCGAGCCAGTGCTGCGCGAAGGCGAGCGCCCGCGGGTAACTCAGCAGATCGCCCGGCAGCGGCCAGCCGAGCGGGACCGCCAGGCCAGTGATGAACACCAGCGCCGTGCCCAGCAACGCCGACAGCATGCCGCCGGCGCCGAACAACAGCCAGAAGATCGGCGCGTTGGAGCGTTTCATGGGCGCCACCACCAGGCCAGCAGCAGCAGCACGATCGAGGCGACGACCGTTGCCGCCCAGCCGCTGCGCGTGATCAGCGCGGCGCTGACGCGGCGGCCGCCGATCACCATCATCGGCATCGTCTTGGGCATGATCTCGAACCAGCTCTTCGCGTGCACGAACATCGAAACCAGCAGCACCGCGTGCAGCAGCAGCGACCACGGCGAGCGCAGCGCCTGCAGCCAGCCGTCCCACGCGGCCTCACCCTGGGCCAGACGCACCAGGCCGACCGTCAGCACGACCGCGTATGCCAGCACGCCGACGGCAGTGACCTCGCGCACCATGTAGCGCACGAAGAACGGGTCGCGGCGCCACCAGCCCCGCATGGGGCGCACGTAGGCCTTACCCGCCACGCCCTTGGGGTTCATGCTGCCCCCTTGGGCGACAGGAAGCGCAGGAAATAGTCCTTCGCGCTGTTGACCTTGTTCTGGTTCACCGCATTGGCCGGGTCCACGTGCTTGGGGCACACCTCGGAGCAGTAGCCCACCGCGGTGCAGCTCCACACGCCCTCTTCCGCGTTGAGCACTTCCATGCGCTGCGCGCGGCCGCCGTCACGCGAATCGGCGTTGTAGCGGTGCAGCAGCGCGAGCACGCCAGGGCCGGTGAATTCGGGGTCAAGGCCGAACTGCGGACACGCGGCGTAGCACAGCATGCAGTTGATGCACGAGCTGAACTGCTCGAACTGCTCGAGCTGCTCAGGCGTCTGCCGGTATTCGCCCTCGCCCAGCGTGCGCGGATTCTTCGGAATCAGGTACGGCTTGATGCCCTCGAGCTTGCGGATGAAACCCTCGACGTTGACCACCAGGTCGCGCTCGATCGGAAAGTGCGCCAGCGCCTCGATGCGCACCGGCCCGGGCAGCAGGTCGCGCACGAAGGTCTGGCACGACAGCGCCGGCTTGCCGTTGACCATCATGCCGCAGCTGCCGCAGATGGCCATGCGGCACGACCAGCGAAAGCTGAGCGTGCCGTCGAGATCGTCCTTGACGTGCTGCAGCGCCTGCAGCACCGACAGGTCGTCGCTGTAGGGCACCGTGTAGCGTTGCCAGACCGGTGCGTCTTCCTGCTCGGGGCGATAGCGCAGCACCTCGATCTCGACGGTGCGGCCGGCATCAGACATGGTGCGCATCCTTGGCCTTGCGTTCGGCATCGGCGGCTTCGCCGGCCGCGCCGTAGGCCCGCGTGCCGGGCCGTGAGCGCGTGATCTTCACCGGGCCGTAGTCGATGCGCGGCGCCGCGTCGCCTGCGTAGAAGGCCAGGCTGTGCTTGAGGTAGTTGGCGTCGTCGCGCTGTTCGAAGCCATCGAGCCGCTGGTGCGAGCCGCGCGACTCTCGGCGTTGCAGCGCCGAATGCGCCATCGCCTGCGCCACGTCGAGCTGAAAGCCCAGTTCAATGGCCAGCAGCCACTCGGTGTTCCAGCCCTTGGAGTGATCGTCGAGCTGCACTTGCTGCGCACGTGCCTTCAGCTCGGCCAGCTTGTCGCAAGTGGCTTGCATGGTCTGCGCATGGCGGTAGATGCCGCAGCCTTCTTCCATGCTCTGCGCCATCTCGCGGCGCAACTTGGCGATGCGCTCGCCTTTGCCGCGGCGCTCGACGATCGCCAGCGCGCTCTGGCAGGCGGCACCCGCCTGCGCGGCGAGCTGGTCGGCGTTGCCGTGCGACACTGACTTGGCGAAATTCGCCGCCTCGACGCCGGCGAGTTTGCCGAACACCAGCAGCTCGGTCAGCGAATTCGAGCCGAGCCGGTTGGCGCCATGGATGCCCACGCTCGAGCATTCGCCCGCCGAGTACAAGCCGGGCAACCCTGATGCCGTCTTGCCGTCGGCACTGATGCCGCCCATCGTGTAGTGCACCGCCGGCAGCACCGGGATCGGTGCCTTTGCCGGGTCGACACCCAGGTACTGCACGGCTAGCTCGTAGATCTGCGGCAGCCGCTCGCGCAGTTTGTGCTCGCCCAGATGGCGCAGATCCAGATGCACCACGGCGCCGTGCGGGCCGTCGATCGCGCGGCCCTTTTGCTTCTCGTGCCAGTAGGCCTGGCTCAGGCGGTCGCGTGGCCCCAGCTCCATCGCCTTGTTGCGCGGCTCGGGTGTGGCGGGCCCGAGGCCATAGTCCTGCAGGTAGCGATAGCCGTCCTTGTTGAGCAGGAAGCCGCCTTCGCCGCGGCAGGCCTCGGTGAACAACAAGCCGGTGCCGGGCATGCAGGTCGGGTGGTACTGCACGAACTCCATGTCGCGCAGCGGCACGCCGTGGCGATAGGCCAGCGCCATGCCGTCGCCGGTGACGATGCCGCCGTTGGTGTTCTCGCGGAACACCCGCCCGGCGCCGCCGGTGGCGATGATCACCGCTTTGGCCTGGATCAGCTGGAACTCGCCGCTGGCGATGTCGATCACCAGCACGCCCTGCACGCGGCCATCCTCGACCACCAGATCGACGCAGAAGTGCTCGTCGAAGCGCTGGATGGCCGGGTACTTGATCGAGGTCTGGAACAGCGTGTGCAGCATGTGAAAGCCGGTCTTGTCGGCGGCGAACCACGTGCGCTCGATCTTCATGCCGCCGAAGGCGCGCACGTTGACGTGGCCGTCGGGCCTGCGGCTCCACGGGCAGCCCCAGTGCTCCATCTGCACCATCTCGTGGTGGGCGTGGGCGACGAAGAAGTCGACCACGTCCTGCTCGCACAACCAGTCGCCGCCGGCCACGGTGTCGTGAAAGTGTGCGTCCAGGCTGTCGTGCGGCTGCGTCACCGCAGCAGCGCCGCCCTCGGCGGCTACCGTGTGGCTGCGCATCGGATAGACCTTGGAGATCAGCGCGATGCGCAGCTTGGGCTGGCCTTCGGCCACCGCGATGGCCGCACGCAACCCGGCGCCGCCGGCGCCGACGATCGCCACATCGGCCTTGAAGACGTCCATCGGTGTGCCCGGTCTAGCGGATCAGCACCAGCTTCTGGTACAGGCCGCCGAAGTAGGTGCGCTTGGACAGCGACGAGAGCTGCACATCGGCCGGCATGAACTCGGCGACTTCGTGGCGCCACAGGTCGATCGCGTAGGGCTCGAGCTTGCGAAACACCAGGCGCATCAGCGAGCGCATCGGATGCCACGACGACGGCCGGTGGTAGTCGACGATGACGACCTTGCCGCCCGGCCTGACCACGCGCAACGCCTCAGCCAGCGTGGCGCGGCGCACGTGGGCCGGCTGCTCGTGCAGCAGAAAGAACAGCAGCACCTGGTCATAGCAGGCGTCGCCACAGGCCAGCGACGTGGAGTCGCCGCGCATCAGGCATAGGCGGTCGTCGGCAGGCAGCTTGCGCGCCAGGTTCTGCAGCTGGATCGACAGGATGTCGACCACGTCGAGCCGCGCTTCGGGGGCCAAGCGTTGCTGCAGCCGCGCCGTGAGGTTGCCGTAGGCGCAGGCCACCTGCAGCGTGTGGCCGTGCACCGTGTGCCCGAGGTCGGCCAGCGCCTCGTCGCGCAGCCGCCCGTAGTTGCCGAACAGGATCGCGTTGACCAGCCAATCGCGCTCGAACACGTGCACGGCGTTCGGATGCACGTAGGCCCACCAGTACACCTGCTCGAGGTACGACGGCACCGGCGGCTCGTGGGGCACGAGGGCCTCTTCGACGGCAACGCTCAACGGTCCGTTCATGGTCGAGCCCATTCAGAAGCGATAACGCAAACCAAGCTGCAGCACGTTCACCTTGTAGCGCGGCGGTTGGTCGCCGAAGGCCAACAGGTTCGAGATGGTCGACGGGTAGACCCCGTCGAGGTGCCAATCTTGCGAATCGTAGCGCTCGTACCACCAGCTGCCCACCATCGAGAGGTTCTTCTGCAGCTGGTACACGGCACGCAGCCGGAAGCGGTCGATCGACGTGGTGTTGGTCGGGAACGGCGGGCTGGTCACCCCTGCATCGACGGTGACGTCGTTGTACATGCGGCTGAACCCCAGGTCGGCGCTGAGCTCAAGCTTGCCACCCATCGCCAGCTGCTTGACGCCGAAGCCCAACGTGTCGATACGGTCCTCGTTGCGCGCCGTCCAGTCGGGTGCGGCGAAGACCTGGCTGCCGGCCTGATCGGAGCGGATGTGCTCGGACTGTGCGAACCCGTATAGCTGCGTCTTGTCGGAGACTGCAGCCGAAAAATCGACGCCAACGCTGTAGGTGCGCGCGTCGGTGAGACCGATTGTCGAGTTCTTGAAGTCGTCGTTCGCGTAGTCCGCGTTCAGGCCGAAAGTGAAACCCTCGCCCGCGGTCAAGTCGGCGCGTGCGCTGGCACCGTCGCGGGTGCGATCGGCCATGTAGAACTTG
>JBIODO010000059.1:0-14043 GCA_044445225.1 Burkholderiales bacterium | reverse complement strand
GGGTTGGCAAACTGCAGCGGCATCGGCGCAAGCTTGCGCGTGAGGACCGGGGCGATTCGCAGACGCCGTCGCATCTGCCGCTTGATGTCGGCATGGAAGTCGCCCGCGTAGCCGGCCGACAGATCGAACAGGTGGAGTGACGCCACGTGCATCGGCGTCTCCTTCGTCTCCAGGAAGAGGAAGGTCCCATCGGCTCCGCTCAACGCCCTCATTTGGATGCAGCTCCTTCGGTTCGATGCACATCGTCGCACGCTATTGGCCTGCACCGGTGCGCTGGTGACGCAGTGCCGTCATCCGGCTCCGGCCATTGACCGGCGGAGTCGAATCTGCGCAAGCTGTTGCCCAGCCGGCGGTCAGGTACGCGGGCGCGCCCGCGCCGCGGCAGCGGTCTGACACGCGCGCACACCGCCAGTTTCCGCACGGCGGACAGCGCCGGGCCCGGATCAGGCCTCGAAGAGTTGTCGCTGCCCAAAGCCCTGCGCGTTGTCGAGGAAGTAGAGCCGCGCAATCCGCAGCCGGTACCAGCGCACCTGCGCCAGCGCCTGCACGATCGCCGGCGCGGCTGCGGCCGGCCGCACGAACGGGAATTTCTCCCCATAGACGCGCATGGCGTGGGCACGCTCGCCGCCCGGCAGCTCGTCCACGCGCCCCTCGAGCTGCACGCCTTGGATGCTGCGCCAGTCGGTCACCTCTGAGTGGATCGTTGCCGCGCAGCGCGAGTCGCGCGCCAGATGCCGCGCATGGCGGCTCGCCGGCGACGACAGGAAGATCAGATCGTCGCCGTCGCGCGCAAAGAACACGGCCGTCGCCCAGGGTCCGTCGGCCTGCTGCGTGGCGAGCGTCATCACGTGGTGCGCGGCCAGGTATTGCGCGACCGACGGCGGCAGCTCCAGCGTCACGGTCCAGCGCCTTCGGTGCCCTCAGTTCCCTCAGCCTCTGCCGGCTCGTGCAGGCGCTTGAGCCGATACGCCAGCTGCGGCCGCCGCAGCCCCAGCATGCGCGACGCGGCCGAGAGGTTGCCGTGAGCCTTGTCGACGGCAGTCTCGATCAGCATCGCCTCGACCTGGTCCAGCGTCATCACGCCGTTGAACACCGTCTCGCACAGTTCGCGGCCGGCGGCTTGCTGGCGATGCAGGTCGAGGTTGCCGTCGCCGTCGAGGCCGAACTCCTGCGCCTGGGCGTCGCCGCAGCGCGTGAACAGGTGGCCTACCTCGATGCTCGAGCCGTTGGGCGCGAGGATGACGCCACGCTCGACCATGTTCTGCAGCTCGCGGATGTTGCCCGGCCACGGATAGGTGAGCAGTGCGCGCTTGGCCTTGTCGGTGAAGCCGCGCAGCTTTTTCGCGTGGATCGCCGAGTGCTTCTCGAGAAAGCGCTTGGCGAGCAGCGAGATGTCCTCCTTGCGCTCGCGCAGCGGCGGAATGTGGATCTGGAACGGATTCAATCGGTAGTACAGATCGGAGCGGAAGCGACCTTCCTTCACAAGGCCCAACAGCTCGGTGTTGCTGGCGGCGACGACGCGCACGTTGACACGCCGCGTGCGTTGATCGCCGAGGCGCTCGATCTCGCCTTCCTGCAACACGCGCAGGAGTTTGCTCTGCGCGGTGAGCGGCAGATCGCCGATCTCGTCGAGAAACAGCGTGCCGCCATCGGCGCGCTCGAAGCGCCCCGGCCGCGCCACCTGAGCACCGGTGTAGGCACCGCGCTCGACGCCGAACAATTCCGACTCGACCAGCTCGTTGGGGATCGCCGCGCAATTCACCGCGACGAACGGCTTGTCGCGGCGCACGCCCATCGCGTGCAGCGCACGCGCGAACAGCTCCTTGCCGACTCCCGTCTCGCCCGACAGCAGCACGGTGATCTGGCTGCCACTGGCCTGGCGCAGCAGCTCGAACGCCCGGCGAAGGCCCGGCGAAGTGCCGATCATGTCCGCCGGGAGCTTGTCCCTGTCGGCAATCGTTGAGCGCAGCTGCACCACCAGGGTCTGCAGCTCGATCAGCTGCTCGGCGATCGGCTCGGGGCGGAAGAAGCGCTCGTGCTCGGCGGCGTCGTCCCACTCCTCAACCGGCTTGCCGATGATGCGGCAGTTGGCATTGCCCATGCCGACGCACTCGACCTCCTTGTACAACACCGGCCGGCCCATGAAGGCCGAGGTGTAGCCGCAGGCGTAACCGATCTGCGTCCAGCACACCGGCTCGTTGTGCAGGCCGTAATGGCGCCGGTGCCACTGGCCCTCCCAGGAGTTCTCCCACAGAAACTCACCGTAGAAGCGCCCGGCCATGCGGTCGAGCTGCAGCTGCACGGGCGTGACGTGCACGATGCCTTCGAGCGTGTGCAGCTGGGGCCCGGTCATGAACGCCTCGACGTCGCTGCAGTCCTGCGAACGCGTGCGTGCCAGCTCGGCGTCGCGCAGACCCGATGCGTAGCCCATGCGCGTCAGCAGTCCGCGTGCGCGGTCCATGCCGAGCGTGTCGATCAACTCCTTGCGCAGCAACGCCTGTGCCTCGGCGTGCACCAGCAGCATGCGGTGCTCGTGCAGCCAGATCTGGCCGGTCTCGGCGCAGAAGTGCACACGCGCGCGCAGATCGTCGCTCGCCGCGTGCGCGATGCTGTGGAGCTTGGCCATCGTGCCGCCCCTCCTGCAAAGGTTGCTTATAGGCCGCAGCGGTCGTGGCTGGCCTTGCGCGACATCAAGAAAAGCAGCATCAGCCACTGGAGTGGTCCCGCATCCGGCTTCGCTGGCGACCACCGCGCCCACCGCTCGCGCAGCAACAAGCGGCACTTCATCAAATCGTCAAATCACTAGCCCCCAAGGCACAGTCGTGATCAAACCATCAAGTCTCCAGGCGGTCGGTCGGACCATCGCGGGGATGGCCCGCGTCGGCCGTTGCAGCCGACTCGGCGCACGGGTCCACCAGCGCCCCAACTGAACTTGACCTCGACGGGGGCGGTTGCGTCGGCCGCTGCCGCTCGGCTCAGGCTCGACGCCTCAAAACGCGCTGCTGCGCCGCCGCACCCGTTTGTGGCACGGCCCTTGCAGTTCAAGTTCCGATGCGCAGCGCCGCATGCCCGGCCCGTTGCAATGGTTCGGATCACTCTCGAGAAGGAGACAAGACCATGAAGTTTCCGGTTCCCCACGACGTCAAGGCCCAAACGATCCCCGGCACCGAAGGCTGGGAGCGCATGTATCCGTACCAGTACCAGTTCGTCACCGACGACCCGGTGCGCAACAGCTACGAGAAAGACACCTTCTGGTTCTACGACGGGCTGCACTATCCGGAGCCGCTGTACCCGTTCGACACCATCTGGGACGAAGCCTGGTACCTGGCGCTGTCGCAGTTCAACAACCGCATCTTCATGGTGCCGCCGGTGCGTGGTGTCGACCACCGCATCATCAACGGCTACGTCTACATCTCGCCGGTGCCAGTGAAGGACGGCGCCGAGATCGGCAACCGCGTGCCGCACTTCATGGAGCGGGCCGGCCACTACTACAAGAACTGGGACGCGCTCGAAGCGAAGTGGAAGGTCAAGATGGAGGCCACCATCCGCGAGCTCGAGGCGCTGAAGATCCCGCGCCTGGCCGAGATGGAGGATTTGGCGGTGGTCACCGATGCGCTCGGTGAATCGCATGGCTACCACCTGCTGAAGAACTACGACGATCTGATCAACCTGGGCATCAAGTGCTGGCAGTACCACTTCGAGTTCCTGAACCTGGGCTATGCGGCCTACGTGTTCTTCCTCGACTTCGTGCAGAAGCTCTTCCCCAGCATCCCGCCCCAACGCGTGACGCAGATGATCTCGGGGATCGACGTGATCATGTACGAGCCCGACAACCAGCTGAAGAATTTGGCCCGCAGGGCCATCGAGCTGGGCGTCGATCCGGTCGTCACGTTCAGCCCTGAGTGGCCCGTGGTCGAAGCCGCGTTGAAGAAGCTGCCCGCCGGCATGCAGTGGCTGACCTCGCTGAATCTCGCTCGCGAGCCCTGGTTCAACATCTCCACCGGCACCGGCTGGTTCCACCACGACCGCTCGTGGAACGATCAGATGAATGTGCCGCTGTCGGGCATCGCCACCTACATCAGCAAGCTCAAGCAGGGCGTGTCGATCGACCGGCCGACCGAAAAGGTGCGCGCCGAGCGCGACCGCATCACCGCCGAGTACCGCAACCTGATCGACAAGGACGAAGACCGCAAGCAGTTCGATGAGTTGCTCGGCTGCGCCAAGACCGTGTTCCCTTATGTGGAGAACCATCTCTTCTACGTCGAACACTGGTTCCACTCGGTGTTCTGGAACAAGATGCGCGAGGTTGCCGCGATCATGCAGGAGCACGGCGTCATCGACGATGTCGAGGACGTCTGGCTGCTCCGGCGCGACGAGGTCAAGTCGGCGCTGTGGGACATCGTCACCGCCTGGGCCACCGGCGTCACGCCGCGCGGCACCAAGACCTGGCCAAAGGAGATCGGCTGGCGCAAGGAAGTGATGCGCAAGTTCAAGGAATGGAAGGCGCCGCCGGCCATCGGCATCGCACCCGAAGTGATCCAGGAGCCGTTCACGATCGTGCTCTGGGGCGTCACCAACAAGTCGCTGATGGACTGGGCTGCGGTGCAAGAGGTCAAGGATCCGGAGCGCATCACCGAACTCAAGGGCTTTGCCGGCAGCCCCGGCGTCATCGAAGGCCGGGCCCGCGTGTGCCGGACGGTCAGCGAGGTCGGTCAGCTGCAGGAAGGCGAGATCCTGGTGGCCCCCACCACCTCGCCATCCTGGGCGCCCGCGTTCGCCAAGATCGGCGCATGCATCACCGACGTCGGCGGCGTGATGAGTCATGCCGCGATCGTCTGCCGCGAATACGGCATGCCGGCGGTGGTGGGCACCGGCCACGCGACCAAGATCATCCGCACCGGCATGTTGCTGCGCGTGGACGGATCGACCGGCGCGGTCACGATCACGCGCTGAGGGTCGATCATGCGCACCGCCGTGCCGATGATCGATGTGCGGGCGGCGCCGTTCAGGGCGCCGCATCCGCCGCTGGTCTGCTGGTTCGAGGAGTGCCTGAAGGAATCGGTGCCTCTGGTGGGCGGCAAGAATGCGTCGCTCGGCGAACTGATCAACGCCCACGTGCGTGTGCCGCCGGGTTTCGCCCTCACCACCGAAGGTTATCGACACTTCATGGCCGAGGCCGGGCTGGCGCACGAGGTGGCCTCGCTGCTGGCCGGCTTCGATGACCGCGATCTCGATGCGCTGGAACAGACCAGCGCGACGATCCGCTCCGTGATCGAGGCGCAACCGTTCCCGCTGGAGATCGAAGACCAGGTTGCCGAGCGCTACCGCAAGCTCGCGCTGCGCTCGTGCATGCCGGCGGTGCCGGTGGCGGTGCGATCGAGCGCCACCGCGGAGGATCTGGTCGGCGCCAGTTTCGCCGGCCAGCAGGACACCTACCTGTGGATCCGCGGCATCGACGATGTGTTGCATCACATGCGCCGCTGCATCTCCAGCCTGTACACCGGCCGCGCCATCGCCTACCGGGCTCGACAGGGCTACAGCGACGACACGCTCGCCATCAGTGTGGGCGTGCAGAAGATGGCCAACGCCTACACGGCGGGGGTGATGTTCACGATCCATCCGGCCAACGGCGATCGTTCGGTCATCGTCATCGATTCCAACTTTGGTTTTGGGGAATCGGTGGTCTCTGGCGAGGTGACCCCGGACCACTTCGTCGTCAACAAGGTCACGCTGGACATCATCGACCGCACCATCTCGCACAAGGAGCTTTGCTACACGGTCGACCCGAAGACGCAGGCCTCGTGTGCCATCGAAGTGCCGTTCGAGCGACAGGACGTGCAGTCGCTGATCGACGACGAGATCACCGAGCTGGCCTGGATTGGCAAGCAGATCGAAAAGCACTACGGCCGACCGATGGACATCGAGTGGGCCGTCGACAAAGACCTGCCAGCCGGAGGAAACATTTTCATCCTGCAGGCACGCCCCGAGACCGTGTGGAGCCAGCGGCGCCAGAGCACGGCCGCCTCCCGCGGCAGCACGGCGATGGACTACATCGTGTGCGGAATGCTCACTGGCAAGAGAGTCAGCTGACGCGAAGCCGCGACCACCACACCCTGACCGACAAGGAGAAGACATGGACACCCGAACCGAGGTCAAACCCATCAACGATCTGCGCAGCTACATCGCGGCGCTCGATGCCCACGGCGAGTTGCACCGCATCACGGCCGAGGTCGACTGGAAGTTCGAGCTGTGCCACATCTCCAAGGTCAACGAGGAGCAGAAGGGCCCGGCGTTGATGTACGAGAACGTCAAGGGCTACGACATCCCGGTGTTCACCAGCGCCTTCACGACGCGGCAGCGCCTGGCGATCGCGCTCGAGCAGGATCCGTCGCTGTCGATGAGCCAGCTGTCCAAGACCTGGATGCAGCTGACGACCAAGCAGATGATCAAGCCGGTCCATGTCGACAATCCGCCGGTGATGGAGAACATCATCACGGGCGACGCGATCGACATCGAGATGTTCCCGTCACCGTGGTTCTATCCCGATGACGGCGGGCGCTTCTTCGTCACGTCAGGCTACCTCGTGACGCAGGACCCGGACACCGGCTGGACCAACCTGGGCACCTACCGCGCCCAGGTGCTGGGCAAGAACATCCTGGGCTCGCAGATCATCAAGGGTAAGCATGGCGACATGCACCTGAAGAAGTACGCCGAACGCGGCGAACTGATGCCCGCGGCCTACGTGGTCGGTTGCGACCCGGTGCTGTTCCTCGCCGCGTCCACGCTGGTCAGCGCGCAGGTCGACGAGTACGACATCGCCGGCTCGCTGCGCGGCCGCCCGGTGCCGGTGTTCAAGTCAGAGGTCACCGGCCTGAAGCTGCCGGCCAATGCCGAGATCATCGCCGAGGGCTTCATCGACCCGAACGAGCTGATGGACGAAGGCCCGTTCGGCGAGTACACCGGCTACTACTCGGGCAACAAGGGCAAGGACTACCCGAAGCCTGTGCTGCGCATCAAGCGCATCCTGCACCGCAACAACCCGGTGATGTGGTCGACGACGGTCGGCAAGCCGATCAACGACATCCACATGATCCAGTCGCTCAACCGCACCGCGACGCTGTGGTACGACCTCGAGACGATGAAGGTGCCTGGCATTCAGAGCGTGTACATCCCGCCCGAGGCCTGCGGCCGCTTCTGGGTCGTGGTGTCGGTCAAGCAGATGTACCCGGGGCACTCCAACCATGTCGGCAACGCCGTCATCGCCAGCACCACCGGCCACTACGGCGTCAAGGGCGTGATCACGGTCGACCACGACATCGAGGCCGACGACTGGGATCGCGTCTGGTGGGCGCTGGCCACGCGGTTCGACCCCAAGCGCTCGGCGCAGATCATCGACCGCGGCCGCTCGACGCCGCTCGACCCCGGCCTGCCGATCGAGGCGCGTGAGATCACCAGCCGCATCATCCTCGACGCGTGCACGCCGTTCGAGTGGAAGAACAAGCCCAACGAGATCTTCATGGACCGCGCCGTGCTGCAAAAGGTGTCGGACCGCTGGAACGAGTACGGCTTCGCCGGCTCGAGCCCGGTGGCCGGCATGATCGGTCGGCTGACCCGGCCTGAAGTCAAGAAGGCCAAGTGAGCGCATAAGCGGCGGCCATGAAAAAGGGCATCGTCATCGTCTGCAATCTGGACACGCGCGGCGAGGACATCGTCTTCGTCAAACGCTTGATTGCAGATCGGGGTCACGAACCCATCCTGCTCGACTTCAGCATGGAGGAGCCGCCGCCATTTGCCGGCGACATCCGCACCGAAGACGTTGCGCGGCGCGGCGGCCTGCCGATCGAGGTGGTGCGCGAGAAGTACCGCAGCGACCGCGACACCGCGACGCAAAACCAGATCCGCGGTGCGACGGCCATCGTCGACGACTTGGCCCGGCAGGGTCGCGTGCACGGCATCATCGGCATCGGAGGCGGCACCGCCACGCTGGTCGCCACCTCGATCATGAAGCGGCTGCCCTTCGGCATGCCCAAGCTGATGGCTTCGCCGATGGCGGCGCACCCGGCCTACATCGACCAGTATGTCGGCACGCGCGACATCACGATGCACCACACGGTGCTCGACATCGTGAAGATGAATCCACTGCTGAAGGCGCAGATCGTCAACGCGGTCGGCGCCATCTGCGGCATGGTCGAGATGACGCAGGGACCGAACATCACGTTCGACCAGCCCTGCGTGGCCATCTCGTCGTTCGGCTTCGGCGAGATGGCGGTGCAGGCGGCGCTCGGCATGCTCGAACAGGCCGGGTTCACGCCGATCGTCTGCCACGCCCAGGGCAAGGGCGACCGGGCGATGGAAGAGATGATCCGCGACGGTGCCTTCCATGGCGTGCTCGACATCTGCATCGGCGGCGTCATCGAGCACCTGTTCAAGGGCAACCGTGATCCCGGCCCCGATCGCTTGATGGCCGCCGTCGAGACCGGCATCCCGATGGTGCTCGCGCCCTGTGGTCTGGACATCCTGTCGTACGGCGGCCGCGCCGACATGCTCGAGAAGACCAAGGACCGCGTGCAGGTCGTGCAGGATGCGCTGCGCGTGCAGGTGCGCACCACGGCCGACGAGTTGCGCCAGGCAGCCGACGTGATTGCGTCGCGCCTGAATCGAGCCAAGGGGCGGTGGACGTTTCTGGTACCGCTCAAGGGCTGGTCGTCGCTCGACAAGGAAGGCCGCCCCATCTACGACCCGGTCGCCGACGCGGCCTTCGTGAGCAGGCTCAAGCAACAACTGCTCGAGCCCGATCGTGTCAGGGAGGTCGACCTGCACCTGTACACGCCCGAGTTCGCACGAGTCGCGGTCGACGAGTTTCTCAGGCACTTCGAAGCCTCGCGGGTGCCAGAGCGAGTCAAGGAGATGCAGCCATGATTGTGCGCAACTGGATGCAGCCGAATCCGGTGGTCATACCGAGCGACATGCTGGTCTCCGATGCGAACCGGATCCTCAGCGAGAGCACCCTGCACGCGCTGCCGGTGGTCGACGGCAGCCGCCTGTGCGGTCTGATCACGCGCGCCAACCTGCTGCGCATCGGGCACTTCGTATCGCGCACGCAGAGCGCCGACGAATTGAATTTCTTCGTCACCCGGCTCAAGGTGCGCGACGTGATGGTGCGCAACCCGGCCACCGTGCAGGCGAGCGACACCATGCAGCAATGCCTGCTCAAGGGCCGCAACCTGGGAGTGGCGCAATTCCCGGTGCTGGATGGCGAGCAGGTGGTCGGCATCATCTCGGCCAACGAGATCTTCCAACTCGCAGCCCACTGCCTCGGTGCCTGGGAGCAACGCAGTGGCCTCACGCTGGCGCCGCTGCACCTGGGTCCCGGTGTGCTCGGGCACATTGCCGATGTGGCCGAAGACGCCGGCGCGGTGCTGCAGGCGCTCTACCCGATCGGGCCTCAACACGAGGAGGCGGGACGCGGTGCAACCGCGAAGAAGGTCGTCATCCGCTTCCATGCCCCCCACGTGGACGATGTGGTGTCGGCACTCGAGGCCGCCGGATTCGCGGTGCTCGAGTCGACGGAAGCAGTGCAGCCGGCGTTGGCGGCGTGACGCGATGAGCCTGCCACTGATCGTCGCCATCACCGGGGCCACCGGCGTCATCTATGGCGTCGAACTGCTGCGCGTGTTGAGAAGCCTTGGTCAGCCGGCACATCTGATCCTGAGCGAAGCGGCCGGCATGAACCTGGCCATCGAGACCGACTATTCGCTCGACGAAGTGCGCGCACTCGCCGACGTCGTCTACAACAACAAGGACGTCGGTGCTGCCGTGGCGAGCGGCTCGTTTCGCACGCGCGGCATGATCGTCGCGCCGTGCACGATCAAGACGCTGTCGGCGATCGCCAACTCGTTCACCTACAACCTGGTGGTGCGCGCCGCCGACGTGCAGCTCAAGGAGGGGCGCAAGCTGGTGCTGCTGGTGCGCGAAACGCCATTGCACAAAGGCCATCTGGAGCTGATGGTGCGCGCCGCCGACTGCGGCGCGGTGCTGCTGCCACCGATGCCGGCCTTCTACCACCGCCCGCAGACCATCATGGACCTGGTGCACCAGACCATCGGCAAGGCGCTCGACCAGGTCGGCATCGAGCACGACCTGTTCCGCCGTTGGAGTGGGCACGGCGCCGCGGACCGGGCCGCCGACGCCGCGCCGAAGGCGTCACCTCGACCGATTCGACGCGGGGTGGCATCGGCGCCGGTGCATGATGAGGTCCCGCCTTAGCCAGGATTACCGCGACCCCTTCGCTCGACGTTCGTCGGTTTCGGCGAGCGATGCGGCGACCAGGGCCGCCGCCACCTCCGAACTGGTTGCGCTGAAAGTCCTGGATTGGCCGCACCGGCCGCGCCTTTGCGGCAGACGATTGATTTGCGTCAATCGGAAGCCGAAACGCCGGTTCAAGAATGCATCCCGATGGATACGAGGACCAGCGTCGTACACGACAGCGCCTTCGATGCGCCGCGCTACCTGGCCGCGCTGCCGTTGTTCCAGGACCTGGCGCCCGATGAACTGCGTCGCGTGGCGGCGACCAGCCAGTTGCGCAGGTTCGCCCGCAGCGACATGGTCTTTCGCGTCGGCGATCGCTGCGCCGAGTTCTACGTCACCGTGTTCGGGCAGATCAAGCTGTTCGCGCTGTCGGCCGGCGGGCAGGAGAAGGTGGTCGAGCTGGCCGGCCCGGGAATGACCTTCGCCGAGGCGCCGATGTTCGTGGGCGGCAGCCACCGCGTCAATGCGCAGGCGCTGGCCGACACGCTATTGCTGTCGGTGGGCAAGCAGGCTGTGCTCGACGTCATCGCGCACGATCCGTCTTTTGCACTGCGCATGCTGGCCACCCTGTCGCGCCGCCTGCACAGGCTGGTCGACGACGTCGAGGCCTACTCGTTGCACAGCGGCATGAGGCGCGTGGCCGACTATCTGCTGCGCGAACTCGAAGCAAACGACCCGGCCGCCAAGGCGCTGTCGCTGCCGGCCAGCAAAGCGACGATCGCGCTGCGGCTGTCGTTGACGCCCGAGTACTTCTCGCGCGTGCTGCATCAACTCGAGGCGGAGGGCCTGATCGGCATCGACAAACGTGCGATCAGGATCTACAGCCCCGGGTGTCTGCGCATGTATGCGCAGCTGGAGCCCGATGCGCCGGTACCACCCTGTCCGTGCAAGGTGTGCCTGCGCGGACCGGTGCAGCGCACCGCCGCGATCGCCTGATGCATGGCGCTCAGTGCGATGTTCCCTCGGAGCGGGTGATCTTGTTCCAGACGTTGTACTTGCCCACCGGCTTGCTCATCGGCAGGCGTTTCACTTCCTTGAACGTGGCCGCGTCGTAGACGATCAGCGCGCCGTCGGTCTCCCACAGGCTGGCCAGCGCGTAGCGGCCATCCTTGGTGAACTCGACGTGCGCCAGCGTCCTGCCCGGCTCGCGTACGCTGGCCACAGGCTCGAGCGTGCGCTTGTCGATGATCGTCAGCGTGTCCTTGGCGGTCTGGCTCATCATCGAGTCGACCCAGGCGTACGGCGTCTTCTCGTGGCTGCGCATGAAGAAGCCCGGGCCCGGCGTGGTGATGGTCCTGACCAGCCGGAAGTTCTCGAGGTCGATCACCGTCACCGCGCCGTCCTTCAGGTTGGGGCTGGCCAGCACGGTGGAGCCCTGCCAGGCGAACGTGATGCCCGAGCCGAGGTGCGGCATGCCGGCGATCGGCAAGGTCGCGATGCGCCGTCGCACGTCGAGGTTGACCACCTGCCCGCTGGGCGTGCCGTCGGCGCGCGGCCGCGTGGCACCCAAGGCATGCCGATAGCTGGCGTCGAAAAAGAAGTCGTCGAGCGGCTCATCCAGCGGCGTGCGCCGCACGCCGAGGTAGCCGGGCTTGGCGACGCCCTCGCCCATCTTGTAGTCGTGCACGTAGCCGTCGAAGATCGGCGCGGCCTTCGGGTCGTACGAGATCTCCCACAGCTCGGGCAGATCCTTCAGCGCGACGACGAAGCTCGAGCGCGGCGCGGCGTCGTACACCGCCGACACGCGTGACGTTGTCTTGCCGTCGAGCGACGCGGCGACATAGGTCTTCACCAGCTTCAGGTCGGCGTCGAACAGCGCCAGCGTGTGCGGAAAGTAGTTGGCCGCCATCACCCAGCGCCCGTCGCCCGAGACCGCGACGTTGCGCATGTTCAGCCCCGCACGCACCTCCGCAACAATCGCGAGGTTCCACAGGTCGTACTTGGTGATCCAGCCGTCGCGCGAGCCGAAGTAGACGAAGCGGCCGTCGGGCGTGAACTTCGGGCCGCCGTGCAGCGCGTAGCGGCTCGCGAAGCGGTGGATGCGCTCGAAGCGATCGCCGTCGACCAGCGACACGTGGTGGTCGCCGCCTTCGACCACGACGAACAGGTTCATCGGGTCGGCACTCCACACCGGTTTGTCAGGCAGGTCCTTCGCACCCGGCGTCGCCACCCGGGAGGCGCGGATGTCGGCCTCGGCCCAGATCGGCGCCGGACTCACCGGCGTGTAGATCCAGCTGGCCAGTGCGCTCACCGCGTCGGCACCGAGCAACGCGCCGAAGGCCGGCATCTGCGTGGCCAGGCGCCCGCCCTGGATGACCGTGAGCGCCTCGGGCTTGCGCAAGCGTTCCAGGCTCTCGGGCAGCAGTGCCGGCCCCATGCCGCCGGTGCGCTGCGCGCCGTGGCAGGTGGCGCAGTGCTGCTGGTAGAGCGAAGCGGGATCGGAAGTGGGCGGCGCCTGTGCCGGGGTTTGCGCCTGCACGGCAGCGCACAACGCGGCCAACACCGCGAAACCCACCTTGAGGATGGCAGGCCTGAGGCTCATGGTTCGCTGGCGATGGGTATGCGCCGCCCGCCGGCAAACGGCGTCACGGCGATCCGGTGGCCCGCGTGCGCCAGACCGATCTCGGCATCGTCGAGATAACAGCCAGGATCCTCGGCCCACGCATCGCCGGTGACCTGCTGCGCGCGCACGCGCGTGTTGCCGCCGCAGATGTCGAAGTGCACGCATGATGCGCAGCGGCCACCGACGGGGCGCGGCCGCGACTTCAGGCCGGCCATCAGCGGGTCGCTCACGTCCGACCAGATCGCCGAGAACGGCCGCTCGCGCACGCTACCCAGGTTGTGGTGCCACCACATCGTGTCAGGGTGCACCTGGCCCAGGTTGTCGATGTTGGCCACGTTGACGCCCGAGGCGTTGCCGCCCCAGGCGACCAGGTGCGCGCGCAGCGGCGTGTGCCAGCGCGCGTGCAAGTCGGGATGCCAGCGGCTCAGCCACTGCAGCAGGTAGGGGCCGTCGGCGTCGTTGTTGCCGGTGACGTATTCCTCGGCGATGGATGGCCCCCTTGCGCCTGCGGCGCGTCCCCCCGAGGGGGAGCGGCCACCTTGGGGCGGCCCGGCGGTGGCCCCGTCCCTCGCCGCGCACCAGGCGCGCTCGAACAGCAGGTCGAGCGCGTCGCGCGTGGCGGCGAACTGCGCATCCTTGGCGCGGTGGATGTTGCCGCGGCCGGCGTAGTTGAGGTGCGAGAAGTAGAACTTGTCGACCTGCTCGTCACGCATCAGCCGCAGCAACGCCGGCAGGTCGTGCGCGTTGAGTGCCGTCATCGTGAAGCGCAGGCCCACCTTGACGCCGCGTTCGCGCAAGAGTCGCACGGCGGCCAGGCTGCGGTCGAACGCGCCGTTGAGCCGGCGGAACCTGTCGTGCGTGTCGCGCAGACCGTCCAGGCTGATGCCCACGTAGTCGAAGCCGGCGGCGGTCACGCGCTGGGCCATCGGCGTGTCGATCAGCGTGCCGTTGGTCGACAGGCCGACGTAGAAGCGTTTCGCCTTCGCCCGCGCGGCGATGTCGAACAGATCGGATCGCAACAGGGGCTCGCCGCCCGAGAGGATCAGCACCGGCACCTTGAACGCCTTCAGGTCGTCCATCACCGTGAACACCTCGGCGGTGCTCAGCTCGCCGGCGTAGTCGTGGTCGGCCGACAGCGCGTAGCAATGCTTGCAGGTCAGGTTGCAGCGGCG
>JBIODO010000058.1:0-14084 GCA_044445225.1 Burkholderiales bacterium | reverse complement strand
GTCAAGGACAAGAACTCGCACGTCAAGCTGATGGGCTTCGGCCACCGCGTCTACAAGAACTACGACCCGCGCGCCAAGCTGATGCGCGAGACTTGCCACGAGGTGCTGAGCTCGCTCGGGTTGCACGACGACCCTCTGTTCAAGCTGGCGATGGCGCTGGAGAAGATCGCGCTCGAAGACGACTACTTCGTGTCGCGCAAGCTGTACCCCAACGTCGACTTCTACTCGGGCATCGTGCAGCGTGCCATCGGCATCCCGGTGGGCTTGTTCACCGCCATCTTCGCGCTGGCGCGCACTGTGGGCTGGATCGCGCAGTTGAACGAGATGATCGGCGACCCCGAGTACAAGATCGGGCGGCCGCGCCAGCTGTTCGTCGGCTCGCCGCGGCGCGACGTCAAGCCGATCGGCGAGCGCCCCTGAGACGCCGGGCCGTTGTGCCGGCCTGAGTCGCCCGCCCCAAGGTGGCGACGAGGCAACGCCGGGGCGTAATTTTTCCGCTGCGCATCCGACTCAGGCGCGCATGCGCAGACGTTCCCTCTTGGGTTGCGAAGGGGTTGGCCGGTATTCTGCGCGGCAGTCCGTGCAGTCCGCCACTGAAGCGGCTCGGCTCGGGGGCAGCCTGATCGAGTGTGGCGTTGCGTTGGATTGGGCGTCTGAAT
Source organism: Burkholderiales bacterium (assembly GCA_044445225.1). Taxonomy (GTDB): domain Bacteria; phylum Pseudomonadota; class Gammaproteobacteria; order Burkholderiales; family Burkholderiaceae_C; genus JAEUPI01. The sequence continues at coordinate 13,425 of JBIODO010000058.1, read as the reverse complement.
TGCCGCGTATACCGCCAACCGTCCGATGCTGATGAAGCTGACTCGTCGCCAATGGTTGCCGCTCGTGCCCGTGTGGGTTTGTGGCGGCACCAGCGCGGGCGCCGAGGCGTTCGACCATGCGTACGCGCAGTGGGGCTCGTTGCTCCAGAAGCACGTGCGCTGGCTGCCCGACAACAAGCAAAGCCGGGTCGCCTACGCCGGCATGGCCGCCGACCGCGACGCGCTCAAGGGCGCGCTCAACGGATTCTCGGCGCTGACGCCGGCGGGCTTTGCCGGCTTCTCGCGAACGCAGCAGATGGCGTTCCTGATCAACGCCTACAACGCGTTTACGATCGAATTGATCCTCACCGAGTACCCGAAGCTGAAGTCGATCAAGGACATCGGGTCGATTGTCCGTTCGCCGTGGAAGAAGTCGTTCTACATGCTGCTCGGCGAGCAGCGCAACCTCGACTGGATCGAGCACGAGCAGCTGCGCCCGCACTACAACGACCCGCGCATCCACACCGCCATCGTCTGCGCCAGCATCGGCTGCCCGGCGCTCAAGCCCGAGGCGTATACGGCCGAGCGGCTCGACGAGCAGCTCGAAGACGGCATGCGCCGTTTCCTCGGCGACCGCACGCGCAACCGCGCGAGCGCGGGCAAGCTCGAGGTGAGTTCGATCTTCAAATGGTTTCGCGAAGACTTCGAAAAGGGCCACCAGGGCTTTCGCAAGCTCGAAGACGTGTTTGCCCGCTATGCAGCGCAGTTGAGCGACGAGCCGGCAGTGCAGGAGCAGCTGAAGGCCCAGAAGCTGGCGCCGGAGTTCCTGGATTACGACTGGTCACTCAACGACGCTGCACGCTGATGGGCTTGTCGAATCCAATTCATCCAACGGCACGTAGATCAACGCCATGGTGACACGCAACGCCCGCACGCTCGTCTTGTTCAAGTACGACTGGGACGCCACCGCGTTCGCCCGCCTGGCCGACAGCGGCCGGCTCGACCATGCCGGATTCGACTTGTTCAGCTTTCCGAGCAACTTGCGGCTGGCGACCTTCGACCTGCAGGGCTTTGTCGAGCGCCTGGCGCAGCGCGCGCGGCGCGGCGCATGGAGCGCGGTGGTGTCGCACCACGAGCAGTTCGGCGCCTTGGGGGCTGCCTTGCTGGCCGAGCGCATGGGCTGGCCCGGCACGCCGGTGGCCGCGGTGCTGGCCTGCCAGCACAAGCTCTATGCGCGCCAGGTGCTGCAGCGGGTGTGCCCCGAGGCCAATTTGCCGTTCGCGCCGCTGCGGGCGCGCTACGGCGAGCCGATTCCCCACGGGCTGCACTACCCTGCATTCGCCAAGCCGGTGAAAGCGGCGTTCTCAGTGCTGGCCCGGCGAGTGGCGAATCACGCCCAGCTGACGGCGCTGACACGCTTCGGCCCGCTCGAGCAGTGGATCATCCATCGCCTGGTCGAACCCTTCGACCGCATCGCGCGCGCCCGGCTCGGTGACGTGCCCAGTGCACACGGCATGCTGCTCGAGGAGCCAGTCGATGCGCCGCAATTCAATTTCGATGGCTACGTGTTCCGCGGCGGGGTGCATCCGATCGGCGTGGTCGACGCCGTGATGTACCCGGGCACCGGCGCCTTCCAGCGTTTCGAGCGCCCGAGCCGGCTGGCCGATCGGGTGCAGGAGCGCGCGCTGGAGGTGGCGAATCGCTTCCTCAGGGCAGTGGGGTTCGACCACGGCTTCTTCAACATGGAATTCTTCTACGACGCGGCCACCGACGCGTTGAAGGTGATCGAGTTCAACCCGCGTCTGGCTTCGCAATGTGCCGATCTGTATCGGCGTGTCGACGGCATCGATGCCCATGCCGGCTCGTTGGCGCTGGCGCAGGGCCGCGATCCGGCGCCCGCCATGCGTTGTGTGCCGAGTGCCGGTGCCGCAGCGAGTTTTGTGTTTCGCAGCTTCGATCGCGAGCGCGTGCCGACGACGCCGACGACGCGGCGGCTGCGCTCGTTCAACGGGCGCTTTCCCGACGGCTGGCTGCACGCCATGCCCAAGCAGGGCCGTGGCTTGGCGCGCGATTTCAAATGGCTGGGCAGCCACCGCTACGGCGTGCTCCATTTGGGTGGCGCCGACGCGGTCGAGCTGCACGAGCGCTACCGGCGCGCCTGCGCCTTGCTCGGCTGGCCGGCCGCCGAGTCGCGCGATCAGCACGTGCACTTGCCGACCATGCCCGTCGCCCGGGTGCTGTCCAACATCACGGGCGTGCCGACGTGACGGCGGGCGCGCGCGACGGCTGACGCTGCCCGACAAGCCCTCAACGATGCATCGCCGAACGTGGCTCGGGGCGGCTGCGGCCACGCTGGCGGGTTGCACGCTGGCCCCCGATGCCGATCACGACGGCGCCGACGCACCGCGTGCGCTGCCGTTGCGGCGCAATCCACGCGTCGCGTGGGTGTTGAGTTCCGGCGGGCCGCGCGGCTTCGTGCACGTGGGCGTGCTCAAGGCGCTCGACGAACTGGGCGTGCAACCCGATCTGATCGTCGGCGCGTCGGTCGGGGCGCTCGTGGGCTGCCTGCGTGCCTCCGGGGTCGCCGCTGACGACATCGAAACGCTCGCGCTAGAGTTGCAGCCCACCGCGATGGCGCGGCTGGCGATCTGGTCAGACCAGCGCTTCAGCGGCGCGCCGGTGGCCGAGCTCGTGCACCGCTACGCACGCAAGCGCTTGCTCGAGGAGATGCCGGTGGCGATGGCCTGTGTGGCCACGCAGCAGCGCAGCGCAACGGTGGTGGCCTTCACCGCCGGCGATGCCGGGCTTGCAGTACAGGCCTCGTCGGCGATCGAGGGGCAGTTCACGCCGGTGCGCATTCGCGCCGAACCGTACATCGATGCCGACTGGTACACGCCGCTGCCCGTGCGGTTGGCGCGCTCGTTGGGCGCGCAGCGAGTGCTGGCCGTCGATGCCTCGGTGCACGTCGATCGGGCGCCGCCGGGTGCCGAGCGCTACCGCGAAGGCGACTTGCGCAAGCTCGCGCTGGTGCAGCCCGATGCGGCACAGGCTGACCTGCTGCTGCACCCCGACTTCGGCTACTGGGTCAGCTTCTCGCGCGAGTTCCGCGAGCGGGCGATCAACGCAGGGTATCGCGACACCATGGCGCAAGCCGCGGCTTTGCGCGAGTTGCACCGCTGACGGGCCACCGGCCGCTGCGGGGTCTACTGTGGCGGAACCACCTGCGGCGCGCCGGGCATCACCGGCAACGTCTTGGCCGCGAGCTTGGCCTCCCATTCTTCTTTCAGTGCGCGGTCCGTCTTGTAGTGCGGCACGCGAAACACCAGGCGCTTGACGCGCTCGACAACCGCGTTGGAGCCGGCGACCTCGTCGTTCCAGTATTGGTGAGCCCGCTGCAGGTTCAGCTCGGTCTCCATTTCGAATTGGTCGCGCGCGCTCTGGCCGCCGAACACATAGAGCTTGCCCCGATAGATGCGCCAGGTGTTGGGCCCGCCGCCGGCGCCCCACGGCACCGCGTAGTTGATGCCGTTGGCGCAGAAGCCACCGAACTGCGGCATGTATTTTTCGGGCGACTTGGCGAACTCGGCCTTGTGTGCCTCGCTGGCGAAGCGATACGTCACGCCCAGATGCTCGAGCTTGATCGCCGGGTCGCCCTTGACCGCGGCGTTGTCGGTGAAGTAGGCCACCGCGTCGTAGCCCAGCAGCATCAGCTTGTCGTCGGCGCCGTCGCTCAGGGTGCGAAACGGCCCGTTGTTGGGCGACGAGTAGTCCTGCGCCCACGCGGGGACAGCGAGCACCAGCACCAGCGCGGTCCAGAGCGCACGCACGATTGTTCGGGTCATCGATCGCTCCTGTTGTTGTAGCGGGTGACTCACTCGACGTCGCGCGCCAGGCGCACGCCGCTGAACTGCCAGCGCGCGTCGGTGGGAAAGAAGTTGCGATAACTGGCGCGGATGTGGGAGCGCGGCGTCGCGCAAGAGCCGCCGCGCAGCACGTATTGGTTGACCATGAACTTGCCGTTGTACTCGCCGACCACGCCGTCCCAGGCGCGAAAGCCGGGGTAGGGCTGGTAGCTGCTCGAGGTCCACTCCCAGACGTCGCCGAACAGCTGCCGCATGCCCTCGCCGATGCGCGCCACCGGCATCGGATGCAGTGCCTGCGACTCCACGAAGTTGCCGGCTGCGATGGCACTCGCGGCGTGCGTTCGCGCGGCGTGTTCCCACTCGGCTTCGGTGGGCAGGCGCGCGCCGTGCCAGTCGCTGCGGTTGGCCGACGCCCAGCGCGCAAATGCATCGGCCTCGAAGTAGCTCACGTGCGCGATCGGCGTGTGCGGGTCGATCGGCACCAGACCGTGCAGCGTGAAGCTGGCCCAGCCCTGCTCGCCGTCGCGCTGCCAATACAAGGGAGCCTCGATCTCGTGCTGACGCACCCAGTCCCAGCCGGCCGACAGCCACCAGCGCGGGTCGGCGTAGCCGCCGTCGGCGATGAACTCGGCCCACTCGCCATGCGTGACCAGCCGGTTGCCAAGCGCGTACGGCCGCAATTGCTGCGGGTGCCGCGGGCTCTCGTTGTCGAACGCGAATCCCGCGCCGTCGTGGCCGATCTCGACCGGCCCGCCGTCATGGCCGACCCAACCCATCGCCAATGGCGCCACCGTGGCCAACGGCCACGACGCGCGGTACACCGGCGCCAGCGGGTTGCACGACAGCACGTGCTTGATGTCGGTGAGCAGCAGCTCCTGGTGTTGCTGTTCGTGCTGCAGGCCGAGCTCGACCAGCGAATCGACCAGCGGATCGTGAGACGCGGCCAGCAGCGCCGCCATGCGTTGGTCGACCTGCGCGCGGTAGGCCTTGACTTCGGCCAGGCTCGGCCGCGACACCAGGCCGCGCTGCGCCCGCGGATGCTGTTCGCCCACCTGGTTGTAGTAGCTGTTGAACAGCACTCGGTATCGTGGATGCCACGGCTTGAACCCACGCTCGTGGCGCTCGAGCACGAAGGTCTCGAAGAACCAGGTCACGTGCGCCAGATGCCATTTGGCGGGGCTGACGTCGGGCATCGATTGCACCTGCGCGTCGGCCTCGCTCAGCGGCTCGGCCAGCGCCAGCGACTGCGCGCGCACCTGGGCATATCGCCTGGCCAGCGCGCTGGGTTCGATCAGTGGACGAGGCAATGGATTCATGGCGTGTCCTTGCGAATGGCTCCGCTGGCGATGTAGCCCATGCCGAATTGGGTGCTCCAGCGCTGCAACGGTGACTGGCAATACGCTTCGATGCGGTCCCATGGATGCCAGAGGTCGGCGGCTTTGGCGTTATAGGGCCGGTTCTTGAGCCAGGCCAGCAGGTTCAGCGGCCCGGTCCACCACGGGAAGAACTTGATGCCGGCGATGGCAACCCGCGCTCCCGGCCTGAGCTGGCGCACGATGTTGGCCAGGGCCAACGGTGTACGCAAAATGTCATGCGTGTAGTTGAACAGCACCGCGTCGGCGCGTTCGGGCAGCGCCACGGTTTCGGCGGCAGCGCAAACATGCCACACGTTGGCCCAACCCTCGCTCTCGACGCGCGCGCGCGCCTGCGCGAACATCTCGGGGCTTTGCTCGAAGGCCAGCACGCGCCCGGCCGGGCCGACAGCTTCGCGCAGCCACGCGTAGCTCAGGCCGGTGCCGGCGCCGACATCGAGTACCACCTGACCGGGTTGCAGCTGCAGCAGGTCGATCGTGCGTCGGCGCAGCGGCATCGTGCGCTGCGCCGAAGCGTCGTAGCCTGCCGCGCGCGCGCGGTAGCGGCGGATCGACAGCTCGTTGGGCGGGATCGCGGCCATTGCGCACTCACTCAGACCGTCGCGCGCGACGCGGTATGCAGGCCGAAGACGCCGATCACGATCAAGCCAGCCGACGCCATCTTCAGCGCGGTGGCGGGCTCCTTGAAGTAGATGTAGCCGATCAGCGTCGTCAGCACCGTGCCCACGCCCGACCACACCGCGTAGACGACGCTCAGACCCAGCGTGCGGGTGACCAGGGTGTTGAACACGAAGGAGATCGCGTAGAAGACGAAGATCAAGATCGATGGAATCAGCCGGGTGAAACTCTCGCTCAGGCGCATGCAGGTGGTGCCGGCCACCTCGAACAGGATGGCCACGCTCAACACGGCCCAAGCCTGGTTGACGGTGAAAGCTTGGACCATTCGAGCGGGCAATGCCGTCAGCCGTTGCAATGCGTTTCTTGTACGTTCGAAGACGCCGCGCGCATCCAGCCGAGTGCCGGGCCCGTACAGCCAGGAGTCGCGTCGGCCGATTAAACCTTACACATGGAATTCCCGCTCGGGCAAGGCATGCTGTTTGCCCATACTGCCGCGATGACCAGCCCCCGCTTCGTCCAGATGCACAGCGAAGACAGCGCCGCGCTGCGCCAGGAGTTGGCGCAGGGGCTGCTGCGCCGGCCGGCCACGGTGTCGCCCAAGTTCCTTTACGACGCGCTGGGCTCGCGGCTGTTCGACGCCATCACCGAGCTGCCCGAGTACTACCCGACGCGCACCGAGCGCGCCATCTTCCAGGCGCACGCGCCAGCCATTGCGGCGTTGTGCGGCCGCGGCCGTACGCTGATCGACCTGGGCGCCGGCAATTGCGAGAAGGCGGCGCGCCTGTTCGACGTGCTGGCGCCACTGCGCTACGTGGCCGTGGACATCTCGGTGGACTACCTGCGCCAGGCACTGGCCAGCCTGCAACGCCAGCACCCAGGCATCGAGATGGTCGGCGTCGGCGCCGATTTTTCGGCATCACTGACGCTGCCGCCCGAGGCCGGGCGCGGCGAGCGCCTGTTGTTCTATCCGGGCTCGAGCATCGGCAACTTCACGCCGCACGACGCGCTGCGCTTTTTGCGCCAGGCGCGAACACTGGCCGGTGCGGGTGGCGCGCTGCTGATCGGTGTCGACCTCGTCAAGGCCAAGCCGGTGCTCGAGCTGGCCTATGACGACCCGCTGCAGGTGACCGCCGCGTTCAACCTGAACCTGCTGCGGCGCCTCAACGCGTTGCTCGGCTGCGATGCGCGCATCGAAGATTTCGCGCATCTGGCGCTGTTCAACGAAGCCGACAGCCGCATCGAGATGCACTTGCAGGCGCGGCGGGCGCTCACGTTGCGCTGGCCGGGTGGTGAGCGTGCGCTGTGCGCCGGCGAACGCATCCACACGGAGAACTCCTACAAGTATTCGGTGCAGGGCTTCGAGCGGCTGCTGCGCGAGGCCGGTTTCGCGCACACCATGCACTGGACCGACGAGCGCGGCTGGTTCGCGGTCTTCCTGGCGTCCTGAGCCTTGCCGACGGCCCCCCGGCCGCGATCTTGCGTTGTAGTGATCGCTATATCGCGAGTTTGACGGCTCTCGCGAAAAAGACCCGTTGCTGCTGGGGAAAGGCCGCATCGAGGTTGTGATGGGTCGTTGTATAAACACCCATATATCGAAAAGCCGGCGCCGATCCGATGCACCGCCTGATCCCCTTGCTGCTGGCCGCCACGCTCGGCGCCGCGGCCCACGCTGCCGACCTCACGGTGTCGGCCGCCGCCAGCCTGACCAACGCATTCAAAGACCTGGCGCCGCTGTTCGAGGCGGACCATCCGGGCAGCAAGGTGCTGTACAACTTCGGGGCCTCGGGCGCGCTGTTGCAGCAGATCGACAAGGGCGCGCCGGTCGACGTGTTCGTCAGCGCCGACCAGGAGACGATGGACCAGGCGCAGGCCAAGGGCCTGGTGCAGGCCGCGCAGCGGCGCAATATCGTGTCCAACACGCTGGTGGTGATCGTGCCGAGCGCGGCCGCCCACACGCCCAAGGCGGTGGCTGATCTTGCGCAGGCCGCCTACCAGCGCGTCGCGATCGGCTTGCCCGCCAGCGTGCCGGTGGGCCGCTACACCAAGAGCGTGCTCGAAGCAGCAGGCCAGTGGGCGGCGGTCGTGCCCAAGATGATCGGCGCCAACAACGTGCGCCAGGTGCTCGACTACGTGGCGCGCGCCGAGGTCGATGCCGGCTTCGTCTATTCGACCGACGCTGCGCTGATGCCCGACAAGGTCAAGGTCGCACTGACGGTGCCCACCACGACGCCGGTGCTGTACCCGGCCGCGCCGTTGTCGGCGAGCGCCAACGCGGCGTTGGCCGCGCGCTTCGTGGACTTTCTGCAGTCAGCGCTTGCGCAGGCCGTGCTCGCCAAGTACGGGTTCGGCAAGCCCTGACGCGGGCCGAGCCGTCGGATGGAGGGGGCATGGATCGCGCTGGCTCTGACGCTCAAGGTGGCGTTGTGGGCCACGGCGTTGAACCTGCTGCTTGGCGTGGGCGTCGGCTATGCGATGGCGCGCTGGCGTTTCCCTGGGCGCGAGGTGCTCGATGCGATCTTCACGCTGCCGATGGTGATGCCGCCCACCGTGCTCGGCTACTACCTGCTGGTGCTGATCGGTTCGCACGGCGTGATCGGCGGCTGGCTGCTGCAGCATCTGGGCATCCGGCTGATCTTCACCTGGCAGGGCGCCGTGATCGCGGCGACGGTGGTGTCGTTCCCGCTGGTGTTCAAGGGCGCGCGGGCTGCGTTCGAAACCGTCGATGCCCAGCTCGAGGATGCGGCGCGCACCTTGGGCATCCGCGAGGTCGCCATCTTCTTTCGCGTTTCGCTGCCGCTGGCCTGGCGCGGCATCCTGGCGGGTTTGCTGCTGTCGTTCGCGCGGGCGCTTGGCGAGTTCGGCGCCACGTTGATGGTGGCCGGCAGCATCCCGGGCCGCACGCAGACGCTGTCGATCGCGGTCTACGAGGCGGTGCAGGCGGGCCAGGACGATGTCGCCAACTTTCTGGTCGTGCTGACCTCGATCACCTGCATCGCGGTGTTGCTCGCAGCGGGCCGCTTAGCGCCCGGCCGCGTGGCGCCACGGGAATGAGGGCGACGCGGTGATCTGGGACGTTGACTTGCAGCGCGTGCTGGTGCACGAAGGCAGCCGCTTCGAACTCGGCGTGCGCTTTGCCAGCGAGGCGCCGCGCCTCGTGCTGTACGGGCCCTCTGGGGCCGGCAAGACGCACACGCTCAAGATGATCGCCGGCATTGCGCGGCCCGACAGCGGCCGCATCGTGGTGGCGGGGCGCACGCTGTTTGACAGCGCTGCCGGCGTGCGGCTGTCGCCGCAGGCGCGGCGCCTGGCCTGCGTATTCCAGGACTATGCGTTGTTCCCGCACCTGAGCGTGCGCCAGAACATCGCGTTTGCCTGCCGCAGCGGGTGGCTCAACCCACCGACCAAGGCGCACGATGAGCGAGCCGAGCGCTGGATCGCAGCCTTCCACCTGGAATCGGTGGCTGGCCATCTGCCACACCAGATCTCGGGCGGTCAGCGCCAGCGCACGGCGCTGGCCCGCGCGCTGGTCAACGATCCAACGGCGCTGTTGCTCGACGAGCCTTTTGCCGCGCTCGACAATGCACTGCGGCAACGCCTGCGCGATGAACTGAAAGATCTGCAGGCGCAGTTGAAATTGCCCATGCTGCTGATCACGCACGACGACGACGACGTGCGCCTGTTGGCGGATCAGGTGGTGCACCTGCGCGCCGGCAAGGTGGTCGACGGCACTGCGGTTCAGGAGGCAGCCCTTGTCGGATGAACTGAAGCGCCGTGTGCTCGATGCGGTGCGCAGGCACGCGGGCCGGTGACGGTTTCGTTCAGGAGCAAGCATGACCGTGCGACGGCGCAGGGCGAACGACCGGCTTGAGCTGCAGGGAAAATTGTGGATCACCGTGGCTGGCGAGAACCTGGGAGGTCGCGAGCGCATCGGCTTGCTGCGCGCGGTGGCCGACCAGGGCTCGATCACCCGCGGCGCCAAGGCGCACGGGCTCAGCTACAAGGCCGCCTGGGACGCGATCGACCTGATGAACACGCTGGCCGGCGAGCCGTTGGTGGAGCGCTCGACCGGTGGCCGCGGCGGCGGATCGACCCGGCTGACGCCCCGCGGGCAGCGGCTGGTCGAACGCTTCGAGCAGATCGATGCCGCACACCAGCGGTTCATGAAATTGCTCGATGAGCAATCGATCGATCTCGAACAGCCTTTCTCAATGCTGAAAGTCCTGAACATGAAGACCAGCGCCAGAAATCAATTCGTCGGCACCGTGACCTCGCTGCGTTCGGGTGCCGTCAACGACGAGGTCGAGATCACGTTGCCCAGCGGCACACGCATCGTCGCCGTGGTCACGCAGGAGAGCGCTCTCTCGCTCGGTCTGCGTCCCAAGATGACGGCCATCGCGCTGGTCAAGGCCTCGTCGATCGTGATCGCCACCGACCTCGAGGGCGCCAAGGTGTCGGCGCGCAACCAGCTCAAGGGCAAGGTGAGCAAGGTCACGCCGGGCGCCGTGAACTGTGAAGTGGAGCTCGAGCTCGACGGCGGCGGCAGCATCGCGGCGATCGTCACCGCTGCGAGCGCCAAGTCGCTTGGCCTGGCGCCCGGGGTGCGCGCGATCGCGCTGTTCAAGGCCACCAGCGTGATACTGGCGGTGACGGCCTAGCGTGCGTTGGCAGCTGCAGGGCTCTCGTTGCGCCGAATGTTCGCGGCGCTGCTCAGTACGCCAGCAGGTCCATCAGCCGCGCGATGTCTTCGCGGCAGGAGGTTTCGGCGCGCTGCTCGATGCGGCGATACAGCGCGATCAGCTGCCGCCCGGCGTCGGTGAGCGTGCTGCCGCCGCCTTGCAGGCCGCCCTTGGCCGAGTCGACCGCCGGATGTTCGAGCGATCGGTTCAGCTCATCGAGCAGCAGCCAGGCGCGGCGATACGACATGTCCAAGCTCTTGGCCGCCGCGGTGATCGAACCCGTGCTGCCAATCGCCTCCAGCAACGCGATCTTGCCGGGCCCCACTGCGATCTTGTCGCCGTCGGTGACTCGCATGCGAAAGCGCAGCACGGGTGCGCGTGGCCGCTTGGCGGAGCTTCGCTGAGTCGACTGGCGCTTGACGGTCATGGCGGCGCTTGAACGGGAGCCTCGGCGGCCGTGGCCGCAAGCATAGTCCAGCGTTCGCCGCCGACGAGAAGGCCGCCAGCGGCTCGCCGGGATGGCCCTTTCACCGCGACGGCGTAGGCGGGCGGCCGCTCAGGCGGCCGCGGCCACGAGCCCGCTCTCGAAGTGCTTGCGCATCAGTTGCGTGGCGCGCCGGGCGTCGCGCGCATCCAGTGCTCGCATCAGCGCACGATGCTCCTCGAGCGATTCGGCAATGCGGCCCTGCTTGAGCAGCGAGTGGTGGCGGTTGAGCTTCATCACCTTGCGCAGATCGGCCACGATCTGCATGCGCCAGCGGTTGCCGGCGACCTCGAGCAGCTTGAAGTGGAAGGCCTCGTTGGTGGCGAAGAACGCGTCGCGCTGGCGCACCTGCTTCTCCAGCCGGTCGTGCAACGCCCGCAGTGCATCGAGCTCGGCATCGCTGGCCCGACCGGCCACCTCGCCGGCGGCGTCGCTCTCCAACAGCGCGAGCAGCCGGTACACCTGCGACACGTCGTCGCGCGACATCTCGGTGACGTAGGCGCCGCGGCGCACCCTCATGGTCACCAGGCCCTCGACGGCCAGCACCTTGAGCGCCTCGCGCAGCGGCGTGCGGCTGATGCCCCATTCGGCGGCGAGCTTCAGCTCATCGATCCACGAGCCGGGCTCGAGCTCGCGCGCGAAGATCTTTTCGCGCAGGCGCTCGGCCACCTCCTGGTACAGCGCGCGTGGCGACAGCGCGGCGGACTTGCGCTCGGCTGCGGCGGCAGGGGTGCTTTGGGCGGCCACGTGGAGGCGGTCGGTCACGCGGCCGGCCGGTTGCCCGTGACGGCCTGCTTTGTTATGAATTTATAATTATGCATAATGACGGGAATGATAGGCCGACCGGGCGGCGCTGGCAAGCGCTCGCGATCGGGTGCCCAATGTGGGCCGGTGCGAATGCGCGCAAGGCGTGCGCCCAGGAGTGGATGGAGATGTCGCAGTCCAGTGAATTTCGTGCCACGACGCTCGAGCAGTGGCGTCAGGCGGCGGCCAAGGCGGCGCCGGGCGGCCGCCTGGAGGGCTTGAACTGGGTCACGCCCGAGGGCATCAAGGTCAAGCCGCTGTACACCGCGGCCGATCTGCGCGACCTGGCGTACACCGACACGCTGCCCGGCTTCGAGCCGTTCGTGCGTGGCCCGCAGCCGACGATGTACGCCGGGCGGCCGTGGACGATCCGCCAATACGCGGGCTTTTCCACTGCCGAGGAGAGCAACGCGTTCTATCGCCAGGCGCTGGCCGGCGGCGGCCAGGGCGTCAGCGTGGCGTTCGATCTCGCCACGCACCGCGGCTACGACAGCGACCACCCGCGCGTCACCGGCGACGTCGGCAAGGCCGGCGTGGCGATCGACTCGGTCGAGGACATGAAGATCCTGTTCGAGGGCATTCCGCTCGACACCGTGAGCGTGTCGATGACGATGAACGGCGCCGTGCTGCCGGTGCTCGCTGGCTACGTGGTGGCGGCCGAAGAGCAGGGCGTGGCGCAGGGGCAATTGAGCGGGACCATCCAGAACGACATCCTCAAGGAGTTCATGGTCCGCAACACCTACATCTACCCGCCCGAGCCGAGCATGCGCATCGTGGCCGACATCATCGAGTACACGGCCAAGAAGATGCCGAAGTTCAACTCGATCTCGATCTCGGGCTATCACATGCAGGAAGCCGGCGCCAACCAGGCGCTCGAGTTGGCGTTCACGCTGGCCGACGGCATGGAGTACGTGAAGATCGCGGTGGCCAAAGGGCTCGACGTCGACGAGTTCGCCGGACGCCTGAGCTTCTTCTGGGCGATCGGGATGAACTTCTATCTCGAGATCGCCAAGATGCGCGCCGCGCGCCTGCTGTGGTGCCGCATCATGAAGGGCTTCGGCGCCAAGAACGCCAAGAGCCTGATGCTGCGCACGCACTGCCAGACCTCGGGCTGGAGCCTGACGGAGCAGGATCCGTACAACAACGTGGTGCGCACCACGGTCGAGGCGATGGCCGCGGTGTTCGGCGGCACGCAGAGCCTGCACACCAACAGCTTCGACGAGGCGATCGCGCTGCCCAGCGAGTTCAGCTCGCGCATCGCGCGCAACACGCAGCTGATCCTGCAGGAGGAGAGCCACATCACGCACGTCGTCGACCCCTGGGCCGGCTCGTACCTGATGGAGTCGCTGACGCAGCAGATGGCCGACACCGCGTGGTCGATCATCGAAGAGGTCAAGGCCCAGGGCCGGCATGACCAAGGCGGTGGGTTCCGGCTGGGCCAAGCTGAAGATCGAAGCCAGTGCGGCCGAGAAACAGGCGCGCATCGATTCGAGCCGCGACGTGATCGTTGGCGTCAACAAGTTCAAGAGCGATCGCAACGATGCGGTCGACATCCTCGAGGTCGACAACCACAAGGTGCGCGAGCAGCAGGTGGCACGGCTGCAGGCGATCCGCGCCCAGCGCGACGC
>JBIODO010000057.1:0-14164 GCA_044445225.1 Burkholderiales bacterium | reverse complement strand
GAATTCTTACCTTCGATCAGTGGGCGCAGCGCGGCGCCGAGCGCCTCGCCCCGCGGCCACGCGTCGCGGTCTTGGAGGAACCACCAGACACCAGCGATCACGGCGGCAAGGACGAAAACGCAAGCAAGCACCCGGGCCCTTGATGAAGAGCCTACTGGGTCTGGCATGGTCTTCTCCGTGACGTCCAACGTTGAATTCATCCACGCGCGAAGGTGGCGCTGACGCGCTCCTCAAGATCCAGCGGCTTTGATCATCAGGTCACTTCCAGGCGTGAACGATCGCGCGGTAGCCGATGGGCTTCTGAGACTCGAGGCCAAGCGCACCTCGCACCGCATCGACCATTGCACGCCCGCGACCAGGCCTTGGCTCTGTGGACATCACTTCGATCCGGGCGAAGCCAGCCGCGCGGCACATCGCGAGCAGCGCGGTCAGCGAGGGGGCCCACCAGTTGCTGACGTCGGCATTCAACTCGTTGCTCTCGTAGAACTCGCACAGCGCACGGGCCTCGAATCCAGGAACGCAGACTGCAGCGGTCTCGATCACGGCGAGTTCTCTCGTGACTCGTGCCAAGCGCCTGAGGCATCCAAACGGATCCTGCATGTGATAGAGGACGCCCAGATACAAGGTTATGTCGAAAGTGCCGAGCGCGTCCAGGTCCACCGTTGTGAAGTCGGCGACGAGCGACGACACCTTGCTGCGCAGAACCTCGTGGGCGAGATCGAAGCCGCGCTTGCCGGGCAGGGCGTCGGGCTGCCACAACCCCGGAACGGCGTCGTACTGCTGCGGCACGATGCCTTTGTCCTTGCAGTCGCTCCAGTACGACGTCATCGCCGGGATGTCCATCGACCACACGTAGTGGTCCAGAGCGACAATCTTGGCCGCACCTCTTTTCTCGGCCTCGAATGAGTAGAAGCCATCCCAGGCACCGATGTCGAGCACGCTCTTTCCCGACATCATCGGGAGGCGCAACAAGTCGAGCTCTTGGCGCAGGATATCGCGCGTCTTGTGCCCCGGCGTGACGATCCCTTCGCCGAGATCGATCGAGTGCCACCAGAACGGGACGCTCTTCACCCGATCGCTGATTGCAGCGAAGCTCGTGCCACTCATCGAATGTCCTTGCCCAGTTTGCGCGCCGTGATCGGTGCAGGAGGTCGCGACTTTCGATGAGCCATCGCGTTTCGTCAATCGCTCGCGTGCGCGAGCACGCGCTACTTGGCCTGCGACGAAATCAACCGAAGCGGCTCGAGCAGATAGTGGTCGGGGGCGCGTTTGTCGCAGGCCGTCGCGGTGTCTTGAAAAGCGAGCACCAGCGCCTCCTCGCCGACTGCGAAACCTACGCCGGGGCATTGAGCCGGGTCCGGCACCGCCTCGATCGTCGAGCCGGCGGCGGGCCCCTTGAACGACTCGAGCACCAGCACCTTGGCCTTGCCGCTCGACGCAACCTCGGTCACCCGGCCGTACACCGCGAACTTGGCCAACGACAAGGTCTCCTGCGCCGTCTTGAGGCGCAGCTCCGGCGGAAAACAGTCGCAGGCACTGCCGTGGAGCGACGTGGCCAGCAACAGCAACGCGACAAGCAGTGCTCGCACTGTCGACACGCTAGCCGTCGCGCTCGAGGTAGCTCTGGAACACGCCCACGTGCACCAGCGCCGGGTCGGCGTCGTGCGGCCACAGCTCCTCGGCCTTGAAGCGCACGTCGTAGGTGGGCTCGTCCTGCGCCATCACGCCATGCGCGTGCGCGTCGGGAAACGGATAGACCGGCGACTCGCCCACCACCACGCCGCTCTTGCCGCGGATGTAGCCGGGCATGCGGGCGTGCCCCGGCACGTGGTCGGTGCGCACGCGCACGCGGTCGCCGGGCTTGAAGCGCTCGCGCGATTCGACATTGCTGCGGCCGGGCGCCGCAGAGGACGCGAGCGGGAACGCGCCGTTGGCGCGGCGCTCCAGCTCTTCTGCGGTGACGATGCCCTTCTCGACGCACAGCGTGGCCAGGCTCGTCAGCGAGCGCTCGTAGTAGCTCGCGGTCAGGTAGTGGCGCGGCTCCATGCGCTCGATCGCGTGGCGGTACTCGTCCATGTTGAAGATGCCGAGCTTCACCGCCAGCGAATACAGCGCGTTGACGCGCTTTTCCCACGGCGCGTGGAACACCTGCGCGTTCAACGCATAGCGCACCGGGCCGAAGCCCTGCTTGCCGCCGAGGTCGTGCATGCCGTCCATGTCAGTGGCGTCCGGCGGCCCGAAGCCACTGACGCGCCCCCTCGGGGGGCAGCGAACGAAGTGAGCGTGGGGGTCTCATGCCAGGCCCCTACAGGCGCGCCACGCCGATCATCGACTCTTTGGTCACGATGCCGGCCAGTTGTTCTTCCGACCAGCCGATCGTGTGCGCTGGCTGCACCGGCAGCACCATGTAGCGGGTGTCGGCCGTGGTGTCCCAGACGCGGATCTCGATCTCGGGCTTCAGGTCGAGCCCCATCTCCTTGAGCACCGTGCGCGACTGGCGCACGATGCGCGAGCGGTACTCGAGGTCTTTGTACCAATCGGGCGGCAGGCCGATGATCGTGAACGCGGTGCACGAACACAGCGTGCAGCAGATGACGTTGTGCAGCGTCGGCGTGTTCTCCAGCACCACCAGGTGGCGGTGGTGCGCCGGCATCGTGAGGCCGAGCGCCAGCACCGCGTCGCGCCCGTTGGCCAGCAGCCTGCGCTTGAAATCAGGATCGGTCCACGCCTTGGCGACCACGCGCGCGCCGTTGCGCGGCACCCATTGCTCTTCGGTGAAGTGCTCGAACTGCTCGATGAACTCGGCGGGCTTGAGGCCGCGGGCATCGAACGCGGCCTCGATCGCCGCGGTGCGCTGCTCGACCGGGGCGATCGATGGACGCACATGCATGAACTCTGACATGGCCGCCACTCCGGCTTCGACGGACAGTCAGTATAGGCATGCGGCTAGCACAGACGCAGGCGGCGAAAAGCGCTCGCCGGGAATGCCCGCCCATGACGCGGGTTTCCAGCCGCGCAGCGCCACGGGCACCATCAGGAACGCGGCCTCCAGGCGATCGGGCATCGCCGTCAGGTTGGACAGCGTGACGTGCGACGGTGTCATCGGGTGAGTCCCAAGAAAGTTCAGGGCGCCGCGATCGCGATCTCGTGCACGAAGCCATCGGCCGTGATCAGCGCGGGATCGCCATCGCCCGAGTGGGTGCCCGGGCCGTTGACCAGGCCGCCGACCAGCCAGCGGCCACCTTGCGCGACGATCGAGCGCAGCTGATTCTGCCGCGCTCCGGAGGCGACCTCGATGCGTTGCTGCAGCGTGCCGTCCGACCCCAGCACCGCGAGCAGCGGCGTCGCCTGCTCGGAAATGCTCGCACCGGTGGGGTTCTGCACGTAGCCCGCGGTGCCCGCCACCAGGTGGCGGCCCTGGCCGAGCGGCACGATGTCGAACAGCACCTCGCCGCGATCAACGTCGACGGTGCCGTAGTGCAGCAGCGCGCCACTGGTGGCACCGACGTGGCCCGTGTAGGCATTCCAACCGGTGCCGTCATCGAGCCGCTGCGAGAGCACGCGGCCGACAACGGCGATGTCGTCGCCGTTGAGCCGCAGGCCATGCAACTCGCTGGTCTGCGTGGTGTCGATCAGCGTCGTGCCCAGGCGCTGCCCGTCGGGCGCGAGCCGCGACACCAGCACACCCGATGTGATCGACGTCGGCTGGTTGAAGTAGTCCGCATGCGCCGCGAACACCGGCGCCAGGCCCGGATTGCCGACCACGGCCACGGCGACGCGGCCCAGTTCGTCGGCATCGAGATGAACATGGAAGTGGTTCTCCAGCTGACCGAACACATCGAAGCTGCCCGACGTGATGCCAAGGCCGAACATCGACAACCCCGGCTCGACCAGCGTGCGCCAGGTGTGTGAATAGCCTGCCGCGCTGTCGTACGCCAAGCGATAGGCCACGACGGCGTTGCGCCCGGTGCGCAGGGCCACGACCACGCCCTCGCCCACCGCCACGACGCGCACCGCGTCGCGCGTGAAGATCGGCAGCATGGAGGTGTCGTCGTGCACACCGCCGTGGTCGTAGAAGGGGTCGCTCGGCGCCTGCGGGTCGAGCAGCTCAAACTCGCTGATGGCCGCCACCGAACGATCCAGGCGCGCCAGCGTCACGGTCGTTGCCGTCGCCAGCACCACCGAGATCTCGCCCGACGGGTGCTGCGCAAAGTCGATCAGCGCACGGCCCGGCGGCGCAACATAGCGGCCGCGGACGGCGCCGCTGCCGTCGAGCAACGTCAGGCGCCGCTCGGGACCAGACTGGCTCAACGACACGAGCTTCTCCTCGAGCAGCGCCACGGCGTCGGGGCCAGCGCGCACCTTGATCACCGCCTGGCCCGCCACGGACACCTCCAGCGGCGTCGCGTCCGGCGTACCGGGCTGCGCACCGCCGCCACACGCAGCGACGACCACCGCGATCCACAGGGCCGTCGATGCTTGACAAAGCGCATGGGCGGCCCGCGCCACGCGGGTAGCCGCGCGGTCTTTACCGTGCTCGGACATGACGAGTTCCACGAATTCTCGCAGCGCCGGCGGACGCGGCCCGCCTGGCGTCCGCGCCGCCCGGCGGCGCTCACACCGCGTTCAGGTGCATCCCGAAGTCGAGCTCGACGATCGCGCCGGTCATCATCGACGCGCTGGTAGCGAGCCACCAGATGGCTTCAGCCACTTCGTCGGGGTGGCCGATGCGCTTGAGCGGCGACACGCTGATCTGGTGCGCGCGGCGCTGCGCAAAACTCTCTGGCGCCAGCCGCTCGACGAAGCCCTGCTCCACCAGCGCCGGACACACCGCATTCACCCGCACCTCGGGCGCCAGCACGCGCGCCAGCGCCAGCGTCACCGCGTTGAGCGCCGCTTTTGATGCCGCGTAAGGGATCGACGAGCCGCTGCCCATCAGCGCGGCACGCGACGAGATGTTGACCACCGCGCCGCGGCCGTTGGCCTTCAGGTGCGGCGCGGCGGCGCGCATCATCTGGAACGGCCCGATCGTGTTGACCGCGTAGATGCGTTGAAAGTCCTCGGCCGAGACGTCGTGCAGCTTGGGGTGCGCCACCATCTTGCTGATGCCCGCAGCGTTGACCAGCGCGTCGAGCCGGCCCAGGACCTGCACCGCGCTCGAAACCAGGCGCACGCAGTCGGCGTCGCGCGTGACGTCGCCCTCGATCGCGATCGCGCGCTGGCCGGGCGCGTTGGCGCAAGCCGCCAGCGTTTGCGCGGCATCACGCTGACCGGCATCGAAGAAGTTGATCGCCACGTCCCAGCCTTCACGCATGAAGCGGCGCGCGGTGGCCGCGCCGATGCCGGAGGCCGCGCCGGTGATCAACACGACGCGCCGCTCGCTGGTCGTTGGTGCAGTCATGGTGGTGCTTTCGATTCGTTCAAACGGCGGCCTGCAAGAAATCGAGCAGCAGGCGGCTCACCGCAGCGTGCTGCTCCTGCTGCACCCAATGCCCGGCGCCGTCGACCAGCTCGCAGCCGAGCATGCGCGTGCATGCCGTGGTCTGCATCGCCTCGAAGTCGCCCGGCCGTTGAAACACGCCCCAGTCGCTGCTACCCGCGATGAACAGCGACGGCACGTCGATCGTGCGGCCCGAGAAGGTCTGCAACTCGGCAATGCAAGCCGCGTCGGCCGCGCACCGGTACCACTGCAGTCCGCCCTGGAAGCCGGTGCGCTGGTATTCGGCGCTGTAGACGCTCAACTCGCGCTCGGGCAACCAGGTGCAGGCGGCGATCTCGGCGTCATCGGGCATCTCCACGGCCACCGTCTGCGCCATCGTCTGACCGCGCTCCATCACGTAGTAGGTGGGCATGTGAGCCAGCTCGGTGGCGGTCCAGGATTGCAGCGGGTGTGGCCGGTTGTCCTTCCAGTCGGCACTCTTGTGGTGATAGTAGGCGCGCAAAAAATCATGCACGCCCTGCGGGCAGTGCCACATGTCGCCATTGGCGCGGCGCGTCGTGTAGTACCACTGGTAGTGCTGACGCGGCCAGCGCAGCGCGGCGAGCTGGTTGTTCATCTCGCTCAATCGGGTGGCAGCGCCGACGTAGGGCACCGCACCCAGCGGCAGCAGCGGCGGCCCGGCGAACGGCGCGCTCATCAAGACCACCGAGCGAAACACGTCGGGCCGCAGCAGCGCGCACCACGCCGCCACCGGCGAGCCGAAGTCGTGGCCGATCACGGTGTGGACTTGCCCGATGCCCAACGCCGCCAGCAGGCCGACTGCGTCGCGCACCAGGTTGAGCATGCGAAACGAGCGCACGTCACCGTCGTAGCCGGCGTCCCAACCGGTGGTGCGGCCGTAGCCGCGCTGGTCGGGCGCGATGGCGTGGTAGCCCGCGGCGGCCAGCGCCGGCAGCACGCGGCGCCAGCTGTAGGCAAGTTCGGGAAAGCCGTGCAACAGCAACACGCTCGGCCGGCCCGGCTCCTCAAAGCCTGCTTCGAGCACGTGCATTGCGAGGCCATTGACGCCGTCGACGATGCGGCCGCGCACGCCGTGCGGCAACACATCGGGGGTCAGTGGCTGCGGTTGCGGCTCCATCGCTTGAGCGTGATTCTGCGGCATGCGATCACCTGCCGGTCATCGCGCGGCGGCGCGGCACCTCACAACGTGCGCCGCAACGCTTCGAAGAACAGCTCCGATTGCAACCGCTCGCCGAGCGTCTGCGCGCCGACGCGCGCGGCCAACTCCGCGGCCACCCGCTGCAGCGGCCGGCCGGTCTGCTGCGCCAGCACCTGATGCATGCACGCGCGCTCGAGGTAGTAGAGGTCGTCGTACGCATGGTCCACACGCGCGCCGCACACCACCACGCCGTGGTTGCCGAGGAACGCCACGTCGGCGCCGTGCATCGCGTGTGCGATGCGCTCGCCCTCCGACGCATCGAGCGCGAGGCCGTTGTAGTGGGCGTCGATCGCGATGCGGCCGTGAAAGCGCATGGCGTTTTGCGACAGCGTGGTGTCCAGGCCGCGGTCCACCGTGAGCGTCAGCGCGGTGGCAAACGGCATGTGGGTGTGCAGCACGCAGGCTTTTGCAGCGATGCGGTGCACCGCGGCGTGGATGAACATCGCGGTGGGCTCGACCTCGCGCGCGCCGGCCAGCCGCTCGCCGTGCGCATCGACCAGCACGATGTCGTCTTCGTGCACCTCGCTCCACAGCAGGCCGCGTGGATTCAGCAGGAAGCGGCCCGAATGATCGGGCAGCTCGACGCTGAAGTGGTTGCAGACGCCCTCGCCGAGGCCGTGGTGCGCGGCGGCGCGCAGCGCCAGGCTCAGGTCGGCGCGCAGACGGCGCACCGCGTCGGATTGGTAGTCGGCGAGATGGCGCTTCTGCATGGGGCGCAGTATCGCGCGCAGGCCCGGCAACACGCCGGCGCTTCATCCTTCAAGTGGCGACCAGGCTCACCTTGCTCGAGCGATGCAGCGCGAAGCCGATCTGCACGATGCCCGCGGCCAGGCCGAGCGCAACGCCGACGTGCACCGCCGTCGTGTACGAGCCGAGCGCGTCGTACAACACGCCGCCACCGAAGGCACCGACGAAGCTGCCGATCTGGTGGCTGACGAAGGCCACGCCGCCGAGCATCGCCTGCCAGCGCAGGCCGAACACGTCGGTGATCCAGCCGGCCACCAGCGGCCCCACGCCGAGCCACAGGAAACCCATGATCGCCGCGAACACCAGCGTGCCGCCCGGCGTGGGCAACGACGCGAAGTACCACAGCAGCGCCAGCGAGCGCAGGAAGTAGATCAACCCGAGCAGCACCAGCTTGTTCCAGCGCCCGCCCGCCCAGCCGAAAAACAGGCTGCCGAGCACGTTGAAGCCGCCGATCACGCCCAGCGCCTGCGCACTGAGCATCGGGTCCAGGCCGCAGATCGCCAGGTACGACGGCAAGTGCGTGGTCAGGAAGATCAGCTGCATGCCGCAGACGAAATACGCCGCAGCGAGGATCATGAACGGCGCATGCTTGAGCGCCGCCCCGAGCGCCGCGCCGGCGCTCTGGTCGAGTTTGCCGGGCGACGGTGGCAGCGGCACGCGGTCGACCTTGCCGGCGTACCACGCAGCCGGCAGCATTACCAGTGCGATCAGGGCAAAGCCCCAGAGTCCGGCGCGCCAGCCGTGCGCCTGATTCAGCGCCTGGCCAATCGGCGCCGACAGCAGCGCACCGAGCGAACCAGCGGCCGACACCGCGCCGAGCACCGCGCTGCGCAGCGCCACGCTCACCGGGCGCGATGCGGCGGCCATCGCCAGCGCCGGGCCGGTGCAGGCCATCGAGGCGCCGATGGCGAGGCCGGCGCCGAGGATGACGCCCAGCGTGCCGTGCGCACTGGCCAGCACGATCAGGCCCAGCAGATACAGCAGCGAGCCGCCGAGCATCAGCCGCCGGAAGCCCCAGCGCACCGCCAGCGCACCGGCCATCGGCTGCAGCACGCCCCACACCAGGTTCTGCATCGCAATGGCCAGCGTGAAGTCGGACACCGAGATGCCGATGTCCTTGGTCAGCGCCGGCATGAACAAGCCCAGGCTCTGGCGCAGGCCCATCGCCAGGCTCAGCATCAACGAGGCGCCGAGCAAGATCGGCAGGGCGGGCTTGAGGGCTTGCAGTCTCGACACGGGGGGCTCTCGGGTCACAGCAGGGAGTGGCACGCTAACCGAATCAGTATCTCCCTGCGCAGTGCCGGGCTCGTGTCGCCAACCCGACAGGCCTGCGGCCGCGGCTTGAACCCGCCGCGCATGGCACCATCTGGTGGCGATGTTCGCCCTCTGGCTCAGTGCGCTGCTGCATCTGTACATCGGCTGGCGCATCGCATCCGATCTGCCGGGGCCGCTGTCGGCGGGCGTCTTCATCGTGGCGATGGTGGCCTCGGCGATCCTGATCCCGCTGGCCTTCTTCGGCCGCCGCGCGCAAAACCGCGCCACCGCCGACCGCGCCTCGTGGGCCGGCATGCTGGCACTCGGCCTGTTCTCCACGCTGCTGGTGCTGACGCTGCTGCGCGACGTGGTGTTGCTGCTGGCATGGCCACTGGGCATCGCATCGCTTGCCGCCTGGAGCGCCATCGCGGTGCCGCTGCTGGCGCTGGCGATCGCGGCGATCGGCTTCGTCAACGCGCGCACCACCGCGCGCGTGCGCGAGATCGAGGTGCCGGTGGCCGGGTTGCCGGCGGCGCTGCACGGCTTCACGATCGCGCAGATCAGCGACATCCACGTCGGGCCGACGATCAAGGGCCCCTACGTGCAAGCGATCGTCGATGCGGTGAACGCCTTGGGGGCCGACGCGGTGGCCGTCACCGGCGACCTGGTCGACGGCCGCGTGCACGACCTCGCGATCCATGTGGCGCCGCTGGCCGCGCTGCGCTCGCGGCACGGCACCTTCTTCGTCACCGGCAACCACGAGTACTACAGCGGCGCCAACGAGTGGATCGCCGAGCTCAGGCGCCTGGGCGTGCAGGTGCTGCTCAACGAGCACGTGGTGCTGCGCCACCAGGGCGCGCAACTGGTGATGGCCGGCGTGGCCGATACCACTGCGCACCACTTCGACCCGCAGCACCGCAGCGACCCGCAGCGCGCGATGCGCGGCGCGCCCGCCGATGCGGGCTTGCGCGTGCTGCTGGCGCACCAGCCGCGCAGCGCGCAAGCCGCCGCGCAGGCCGGCTTCGACGTGCAGTTGTCGGGCCACACGCACGGCGGCCAGTACTGGCCGTGGAATCTGTTCGTGCAGCTGCAACAGCCCTACACCGCTGGCCTGCACCGTCTGCAGCAGCTGTGGATCTACACCAGCCGCGGCACCGGCTACTGGGGGCCGCCGCTGCGGCTGGGCGCGCCGTCTGAGATCACGCGGCTGACCTTCGTCGGCGCGGCGTGACGCACGGCCGCCGGTGCATCAGATGCCCGACGGCAGTGGCTGGCCCTGGCACGCCGGTGGCACCTGGCCCGGCCGCATGTTCTCGCTCCCTGCGCAACTCCATTCGACGCGGTCCTTGCCGGACTCCGACGGCGTGAAGACGAGGCTGCCGCGCGGTGTGTTCACCGTGAGCACCATCTGGTCGGTGTCGAGCGACAGCTCGCCGCCGCCGGGCAGGAACTCGGGGATGCCGGCCTCATGCAACGACTCCGGCACCCGCTCGTGACGCAGGTAGAACGCGCCGAGCGCATCGCGCGCACCTTGTGTTTGCGTCACCACCTGCGCCAGTTGCGCGCGCGCGGTGTAATCCTGATACGCAGGGATCGCGATCGCGGCCCCCACACCGACGATGTAGACGAGGATCAGGAAGCCGAAGCCGCCGCCAAGCGGCCCCGCGTACGGAACGAACGCCGCCAGCGCGTAGGCCAGCTTGTGGCGCGCAGGCAGCGGCGTGTCGCGATCGACCACCCGCCACACGCGCTTGGTGAGCCACGGATACGCCCCGGTCAGCTCGTGGAACGACATCCAGAACCCAGACGTCTGCTGCGCCTGCTCCAGATAGGCCCTGACATCGATCTGCTGCCAGCGCCGGCCGCCGGCAGCCAGCGCAGCCATCGCGCGCGCGGCGTTTTCGGGCGACGTGCTGCAGGCCGCGCCGTGGCGGTCGCAGGTACTTTCGCGGGCGCGCGAATACGCCGCGCCCACCAGCGGCAGCCACAACACCGGCCAGCGCAGGAACTGCCAGCTCAGGTGCTTCATGCGCAGGTGGCCCAGCTCGTGGCCGATGTAGAAGCGCACGCCGTCGGGGTGGTGACGCATCGCATCGACCACGTCGGACAACAGGACCACGTATTGCGAGCGCAGGAACTTGGTCGCAAACGCGTTGAGGCCGCCATTGCCGTTCATCACGTAGGCCTGCGGCTGTTGCTTCATCTGCAGCTGTTCGCAGCAGGCGACGAACTGCGCATGCAAGTCGGGGAGCTGCGCGGGCGAGAGCGCCACGCCATTGCCCTTGATGTGCGCGATCAGCGTGGAGTGCACCAACAAATAGACGATGAACCCCAGCAACAGCGCAACCAGCGCGCCGCCGAAGGTGCCGACCACCAGCAGCAGCCAGATCAGCACGCCGATCAGCAGCGTGAGCACGCCCAACACCCGCTCGCGCGGATAGACCAGATCGTTCACGGCGCCCCTCCCTTTTGTCGGGCGGCATTGTCGCCCGACCCGCCCGGTGCGTCCGAGGCCCGTTGAGGCGGCCTTCGTCAGTTCGGCGTGCGCAGCGCAGCGCTGAGGTCGCCCATTGGCGCGAAGCCGTTGGCCTTGAGCGCCTGATCGCGCATCACCACGCCGGGCAGCGGCTCGAGGCTCCAGCGCCGCGTGATGAAGCGCAGGATCGACGCCGTGTCATAAGGCGTCTTGTCGACGAAGCCTTGTCTGGCCAGCGGCGACACGATGATCGCCGGGATGCGCGAGCCCGGGCCCCAGCGGTCGCCCTTGGGCACGCGAGCATGGTCGTAGAAGCCGCCGTTCTCGTCGTAGGTGATGACGATCAGCATCTTGGGCCACTGCGGGCTCTTTTGCAGCCGCTCGATCACTTCGGCGATGTGCGCGTCGCCATCGGCGACGTTGGCATAGCCGGGGTGCTGGTTGAGGTTGCCCTGCGGCTTGTAGAACGTCACCTGCGGCAGCTTGCCGGCGTCGGCGTCGGCATAGAAGCGCGCGTCGAAGTCGAGCAGGTGCGCGCCGCGCCGGTCTTGATGGCGCTGCGGGTCGAAATTCGCGAAGTAGTTGAACGGCTGATGGTGCGGCTGGAAGTTCTCCTTGCCGCGATAGATGATGCTGCGCGCTGCCGGCGTGCCGGCGCCGGCTCGCGCCCACGCCCCGCCGTACCACGCCCAGGACACACCCTTGATATCGAGCCGGTCGCCGATCGTGGCCAGCGTCTGCGGCACCAGCGTGGTCGGCGCCGCGGCGTCGGCATACCGTGTGTCGCCATCGGCCGCAGGCGGGTTGCCGCTCGGCTGATAAGGCGGCTGCATGGTGTTGACCGTGTAGGCCGAGCCGTCTGGCTCCTTGGGCGTGAGCGCGCCGTCGAGCTGGTAGCGTGGCGCGCCCGACAGCGCGGACGCCGGCATGTTGGCCGCCGGCGTCAACCGCACGAAACGGCCTTGCGCGTCGACTTCGATCTCGCTGATCTGGCTCTTGCTCGGCGAGTTGTCGACGTGGGGCACCACGGGCACGCAGGCGCAGATCAGGTACTGGTGGTTCAGGTACGAGCCGCCGAACGCGCCCATGAAGAAGTGGTCGGCCAGCGTGTATTGCTGGGCGATCTTCCACAGCCGCATGCTGCTGCCGTCGTAGTAGCCCATCGCCAGGCCGCCGGCATCGGAATACGCGGCGAAGCGGTCGTTGCTGCCGTCGCCGATCTGCATGACGTTGTTGTAGAAGCGGTGCACCAGGTCGCGCGTGGTGATCGACTGCGGCACGACCACGCCGCTGCCGTTCAGGCCCGCCGGGTCGTCGATGCGAAACGGCTTGTTGGCCATGCCAGCGCTCTGTGCCTGCGTCAGCGTCACGGGCTGTCCGTTGGCCGTGAGGCCGCCCCACGCCGGCGGCAGCGTCGGCAGCACGGCACCGTCGAAGTCTTTCTGCGGCACGTAGGTCGCTGCGGCGCTGGGATTCACGCCGGGGATGCCATCGGCCCCGGGGAACAAGCCGTACATGGTGTCGAAGGCACGGTTCTCGGCGTAGATCACCACCAAGGTGTCGATCGCGTTGACGGCGGCGGCATTGCGGTCCCCCGCTGGCATGCCGGCGCAAGCGGCGAGCAGCACGCCGGCGCCGAGCGCGACGAGGGTCAGGCGCGGGGACTTCTTCGAGGCGTCGTTTCTCATGAAGCTATTGGCTGGTGAGCGGTTCCGAATGTGCGCAGCCTATCGTCGCGCGGTCGAGCCGGCAACCCGGTGATGCCATCATCGCCGGGCGTTCACCGCGGCGTCACCGCCCCGTGCTAGCGGCCGACGCCCGTCTGCATCGGCCTGAAACCGGCGCACGTTCAGCTGGTCCCCTCGGGCACGCAGTTCATCGGCGCGCCCTTGCCGCCCACTGCTCTTTCGACGACAGTGCGGCGCGTCGCATCCCGGAGCCGTCGAATCATGCTGTCGATCCAGCAACTGACCCACGTCTACCCCAACGGCACGCGCGCGCTCGATAGCGTGACGCTGGAGATCCCGCGCGGCATGTTCGGCCTGCTCGGGCCCAACGGCGCCGGCAAGTCGTCGCTGATGCGCTGCCTGGCGACGCTGCAGATTCCGAGCTCGGGCGCGATGCGCTTCGGCGACATCGACATCCTCAACCAACCAGCCGCGCTGCGCGAGACGCTGGGCTATCTGCCGCAGGACTTCGGCGTGTACCCCCGGGTGTCGGCGCTCGCCATGCTCGACCACCTGGCGGTGCTCAAGGGCGTGGCCGCGCGCGGCGAGCGGCGCGAGACGGTGGATGCGCTGCTGCATCAGGTCAACCTGTGGGACGTGCGCAAGAAGGCGATCGCGGGCTTTTCCGGCGGCATGCGCCAGCGCTTCGGCATCGCGCAGGCGCTGATCGGCAACCCGCAGCTGATCATCGTCGACGAGCCCACCGCGGGCCTCGACCCCGAAGAGCGCAACCGCTTCAACAACCTGCTGGCCGAGGTGGGCGAGAGCCGCGTCGTGATCCTGTCGACGCACATCGTCGACGACGTCACCGACCTGTGCTCGCGCATGGCGATCCTGGTGGCTGGGCGCATCGTCGCCCACGACACACCGGCCGAGTTGATCGGCGCGCTTGAGGGCCACGTCTTCAGCCTCACCGTCGACAAGGCCGAGCTGCCGGCGTTGCACAGGCAGTTCCAGATCATCTCGACGCGCCTGAGCGCGGGCCGCACGCAGATCCACGTGCGCTCCAACGTGCGGCCCGACCCGCGCTTTCAGCCCGAAGCTGCCAGCCTGGAGGACGTGTACTTCGCCACGCTGCACCACGAACGCGAAGCGGCGGCGGCCGTGGCACGCGCGGCCTGAAGCGGCGCAGGGGTCTGCACGATGCTGCGACACATCGCCGCCTTCGAATGGCGCTACCAGGTCAAGAGCCCGGTGTTCTGGATCGGCTGCCTGATCTTCTTTCTTCTCACCTTCGGCGCGGTCACCTCCGACCAGATCCAGATCGGCAGCCGCGGCAACGTGCACATCAACGCGCCGTT
>JBIODO010000056.1:0-14231 GCA_044445225.1 Burkholderiales bacterium | reverse complement strand
GCGTACGCAACTCCTGCGCGAAGAAGCTGACGCGCAGCTCCTCGAGCAGCCAGCGGTACTCGTCGAGCCGTGCGTCGGGCGCGCCGCGTTGTTCGGCCACGCGGCGCGTGTAGCGTAGCTCGAGCGGCCGCAGCTCGGCCAGGCGCGCCGCGTCGCGCGCGGGATCGGCGCGCAGCTTGTCCAGGCGCAGCGTGATCGCCTTCAGGTAGCGCGGCAGGTGCTGCAGCGCCGCCCACGGCGTAGCTGCGACGAACCGTTTGCCACACAGGCGTTGCAGCTGCGCGGCCACGTCGTCGGCCACTTCCCTCGACGGCTTGGCATCGCGCAGCTTGCGTGTTGCCGCGGCGAATTCGGTCAGCACCACGCCGATTTGTCGCGCCACCTCCTGCGCCACCAGCACCAGTCGTGCACGGCCTTCGTCGAGCCGGGTCTGGAACGACGTCGCGTCGTGCGGCAACGGGTCGGCGAGGAACGCTCGGTCGAGCGCCACCTCGACAATCTGGCCGCGCAGTTCTTCCAGCGTGCCCAGCGGCATGAAGGCGGCGGCCATGGCCTGCAGGCCCGTGATGTTCTTGTCCAGGTACTTCAACGGCTCGCGCAACTGCAGCCCCACCAGACGGCGCAGGCCGGAGCGGTGCTTGGCCGCAGCGGTGTCGGGTTCGTCGAACACTTCGATCTCGACATAGCTGCCGTGGTCGATCAGCGCCGGAAAGCCCACCATCGTCTGGCTGCCCTTGCGCACCTCCATCAACTCGGGCAATTCGCCGAAGGTCCAACTCGTGTAGCGGGCCGCGGTCTCGACTGCGGCCGGGCGCGGCGCGGCCTCGCTGGTCCGCGACGCCGGCTCAGCGGGCGCGTGCGGGTCGGCGGGAGCGCGCACCCGACCGGGTTCCGGTTTCAAGGTGGCCAGCGCCTGGAACGCATTGCGCGCCTGCGCACCCCACTGCGACTTCAGCGATGCCAGGTGGCGGCCCATCGCCAGCTGGCGGCCATGCTCGTCGACCACCCGCAGGTTCATGAACAGGTGGGCCGGCACCGCGTCGAGCTTGAAGTCGTTGCGTTGCACCGCGAGCTGGGTGCGCTCGCGCACGAACTTCAGCAGCACCTCCAGCAACTCGCCTTGCGCAAACGGCGCCAGCTCGCAGAACTCGGCCGTGGTCTCCGGCAGCGGCACCAGGCGCGAGCGCGGCCGCTGCGGCAGGCTCTTCAACAGCGCATGCACCTTGTCGCGCAGCATGCCGGGCACCAGCCAGTCGCAGCGCTCGTCGTTGACCTGGTTCAATGCATAGATCGGCACCGTCACCGTGACGCCGTCTTTCGCATCACCCGGTTCGTGCAGATATTCGGCCGCGCAGTCGATGCCGCCCAGGCGCAGCGTCTTCGGAAACGCCGCGGTCGTGATGCCGGCGGCCTCGTGGCGCATCAACTCGTCGCGCGTGAGCTGCAACAAGCGTGGCTGGCGCTTGACCTCGTCGCGGAACCAGCGCTCGAGCGACGCACCCGAGCACACGTCATCAGGCAGTTGCTGATCGTAGAAGGCGTGAATCAGCTCGTCGTCGACCAGCACGTCCTGCCGGCGCGACTTGTGCTCCAGCTCCTCGACTTGCGCGATCAGCTTGCGGTTGTGCGCCAGGAACGGCAGCTTGCTGTCCCACTCGTCGTTGACCAGCGCTTCGCGGATGAAGATTTCTCGCGCAGCCGCGGGATCGACATGCGCGTAGTTCACGCGCCGGTTGCTGTAGACGAGGATGCCGTACAGCGTGGCGCGCTCCAGCGCCACGACCTCGGCCGCCTTCTTCTCCCAATGCGGCTCGAGCAGCTGCTTTTTCAACAAATGGCCCGCGACACCCGGAATCCACTGCGGCTCGATGGCGGCCAGCCCGCGACCGTACAGGCGCGTGGTCTCCACCAGCTCGGCCGCGATCAGCCAGCGTGCCGGCTTCTTGCTCAGGTGCGCGCCCGGGTGACGCCAGAACTTGATGCCGCGCGCGCCGAGGTACCACTCCTCGTCGTCGCTCTTGTAGCCGACGTTGCCGAGCAAACCGGCGAGCATCGACAGGTGGATCTGCTCGTAGGTGGCCGCCGCGCCGTTGAGCCGCCAGCCATGCTCGGCCACCACCGTGTGCAACTGCGAATGGATGTCGCGCCACTCGCGCACGCGCCGCGGACTGACGAACTGCTCGCGCAGCCGTTGCTCCTGCTGACGGTTGCTGAGGCGGTGCGTGTCGGTGGCCGCGCCGGCGTGGCCGTGCACGCCGCGCCCTTGTTCGATCCACTGCCACAGCTTGAGGTAGCCGATGAACTCGGATTTCTCGTCGTCGAACAGATTGTGCTTCTCGTCGGCGGCCTGCGCGTGTTCGAGCGGCCTGTCGCGCACGTCCTGAACGCTCAGCGCCGAGGCGACGACGAGCACTTCGTTCAACGCCTGGCGGTCGCGCGCCTCCAGGATCATGCGGCCCACGCGCGGATCGAGCGGCAGCGTCGAGAGCTGCTGGCCGATCGGCGTCAGCTCGTTGGCATCGTCGACCGCATTCAACTCGGCGAGCAGCGCGTAGCCATCGGCAATCGCCTTGCGCGGCGGCGGCTCGATGAACGGAAAATCTTCGACTGTGCCCAGGCGCAGCGCCTTCATGCGCAGGATCACGCCGGCCAGCGACGAGCGCAGGATCTCGGGGTCGGTGAAGCGCTCACGCGCGGCGAACTCCTTCTCGTCGTACAGGCGGATGCACACGCCGTCGGCCACGCGGCCGCAGCGGCCGGCGCGCTGGTTGGCGGCCGCCTGCGAGATCGGCTCGACCTGCAACTGCTCGACCTTGCTGCGATAGCTGTAGCGCTTAACGCGCGCCAGCCCCGCGTCGATGACGAAGCGGATGCCGGGCACCGTGAGCGACGTCTCGGCCACGTTGGTGGCCAGCACGATGCGCCGCGCGCCGTGTGGCTGGAACACACGATCCTGCTCGGCCTGCGACAGCCGCGCGAACAGCGGCAGGATCTCCGCCGGCGGACCGCCGCGATGCGCGCTGGCCAGGTGCTTGTGCAAGTGGTCGGCGGCCTCGCGGATCTCCCGCTCGCCCGGCAGGAACACCAGGATGTCGCCGGCGGCGCCGCCGCGCCACAACTCGTCCACCGCATCGGCGATCGCGTCGTCGAGGCCACGATCGCGGCTCTCTTCGAACGGCCGCCAGCGCTGCTCCACCGGAAACAGACGTCCCGAGACCTGGATCACCGGGGCTGGTCCGCGCGCCGATTCGAAGTGGCGCGCAAACCGGTCGGCGTCGATCGTCGCCGAGGTCACCACCACCTTCAGGTCGGGCCGCCGCGGCAGCAGCTGCTTGAGATACCCGAGCAGGAAGTCGATGTTCAGGCTGCGCTCGTGCGCCTCGTCGATGATCAGCGTGTCGTAGGCGCGCAGCTCGCGATCGTGCTGCGTCTCGGCGAGCAGGATGCCGTCTGTCATCAGCTTGACCGACGCGCCGCGCTGCAAGCGATCTTGGAAGCGCACCTTGTAGCCCACCACGTCGCCGAGCGGCGAGTCGAGCTCCTCGGCGATGCGCTTGGCCACGCTCGAGGCCGCGATGCGCCGCGGCTGCGTGTGGCCGATCAGGCCCCGGCCGCCGGCGCCCAGACCGCGGCCCAGCTCGAGCGCGATCTTGGGCAGCTGCGTCGTCTTGCCCGAGCCGGTTTCGCCGCACACGATCACCACCGGGTGCTCGCGGATGGCACGCGCGATTTCGTCGCGCCGTGCGCTGACCGGCAACGATTCGGGGTATTTGATCGGTGGAATCGCGGTGGCAGCCCGCGCCGGGTTGGGCGCGGCGTGGGTTCGCGTGTGCGGCGGGATCACGGGGCGCGGATGATACGCGCGCCGCGCCGCGCCGCGTCGCACGGTGCAGCGCGCCAGCGCCCGGATCGTCACCGCGCGGCCGGCGCCACGCGCGGCCTGCGGCACAATCGCCGCCACCATGAGCCTGGTGTTCCCGCATACCTTCGTCCCCTGGTTCCGCTCGGTCGCGCCGTACATCCATGCCTACCGCGGCAAGACGTTCGTCGTCGGACTGGTCGGCGAGGCGATCGCAGCGGGCAAGTTGAACGCCTTCGTGCAGGACCTTGCGATCCTGCACGCGATGGGCATCAAGCTGGTGCTGGTGCACGGCTTTCGCCCGCAGGTGAACGAGCAGCTCAAGGCCAAGGGGCACACGTCGCGCTTCTCGCATGGCCAGCGCATCACCGACGAAGTGGCGCTCGATTGCGCGCAGGAGGCTGCGGGCCAGCTGCGCTTTGAGATCGAGGCCGCGTTTTCTCAGGGCCTGCCCAATACGCCGATGGCCAACGCGACGGTGCGCGTGCTGTCCGGCAACTTCCTCACTGCACGGCCGGTGGGCATCGTCGATGGCGTCGATTTCATGCACAGCGGCGTGGTGCGCCGCGTCGATGCCGCCACCGTGCGGCGCGCCATCGATGGCGGCGCCGTCGTGCTGCTGTCGCCGTTCGGCTTTTCGCCGACCGGCGAAGCGTTCAACCTCACGATGGAGGACGTGGCCACCTCCGCCGCCATCGCGTTGCAGGCCGACAAGCTGCTGTTCGTCAGCGAAGTGCCAGGCATTCGTGAGAACCCCGACGATGCCGAGTCGGGCATCGACACCGAGCTCGCGCTGGTCGATGCGCAACGCTTGCTGACGGTGTTGCCCGAGCCTACTCAGCCGGGCAACGCCGCGTTTTACCTGCGTCAGTGCGTCAAGGCCTGCGAGGGCGGCGTCGAGCGCTCGCACATCCTGCCGTTCGCGGTGGACGGCGCCATCCTGCAGGAGGTGTTCACGCACGACGGCATCGGCACCATGGTGGTCGACGAAAAGCTCGAGACGCTGCACGAGGCCGGGCCCGACGACGTGGGCAGCATCCTGGCGCTGATCGAGCCGTTCGAGCGCGACGGCACGCTGGTCAAGCGCGGCCGCACCGAGATCGAACGCGACATCGGCAACTACACGGTGATCGAGCACGACGGCGTGATCTTCGGTTGCGCGGCGCTCTACCCCTATCCCGAGGCGCGCACCGGCGAGATGGCCGCGCTCACCGTGTCGCCCAACGTGCAGGGCCAGGGCGACGGCGAGCGGCTGTTGAAGCGTGTGGAACAGCGCGCGCGCAGCAGCGGCCTGGAGAGCATCTTCGTGCTGACCACGCGCACGATGCACTGGTTCATCAAACGCGGCTTCCAGCAGGTCGATGCCGACTGGCTGCCCGAGGCACGCAAACGCAAATACAACTGGGATCGCCGTTCGCAGGTGCTGGTCAAGAAACTGGCCTGATCACCGGCGCACCGAACAATTCAATTGGAGACTCACCATGGCACGCACGGTTCATTGCGCACACCTCAAGAAGGATGCCGAGGGCCTGGACTTTCCCACTTACCCCGGCGACCTCGGCAAACGCATCTACAACGAGATCAGCAAGGAGGCCTGGGCGATGTGGCTCAAGCACCAGACGATGCTGGTCAACGAAAACCGCCTGAATCTCGCCGACCAGCGCGCGCGGCAATACCTGGCGCGGCAGATGGAGCAGTTTTTGTTCGGCGGTGGCGCCGATAAGCCCGCAGGGTATGTCGCGCCCTCCAAATGAGCGTCTGATCGAGTACCCAGGCATCGACTGGGAAAACCACGGTTTTGCGCCACGACCATATAGCCCAGTGGATATTCTTCGCTTGGCGTCTGCCAGTTGAAGGTCCACGCCATGGCGAGCCAGTTGTATATTCCTCGCACCATTCGTGATAACGGGGGTCGCATGTCGAATCTGGCCGAGTTGATCGCCCAAAAGGCGGCCCTCGAAAAACGCATCGCCGAAGCACAGAACCACGAGCGTTCTTCGGCGGTTGCGCAGATCAAGCAGTTGATGGCCCAGCACGGATTGACGATCGCCGACCTCGGGGGCAAGCCATCCAAGGCCTCCCATGCCGGCCCCCGCAAAGGCAGCAAGGTGCCCGTGAAGTTTCGCGATCCGGCCAGCGGCAACGCCTGGAGCGGTCGCGGGTTGCAGCCCAAGTGGTTGCAAGCGCAACTGGCTCAGGGCCGCAAAATCAGCGATTTCGCGGTCTGACGGTGCACCGCGGTGCACCACGGTCCGCCGCCTGCGTCGCCACCGGCTAATTCGTGACCGGCCTCAGCGACTGACGCCACGCCATGGCCGCCACGACCGAAACCTTCGAATGGCCCTCGGCGCGCGCGCAGGGGCTGTTGCGCAACGCGTTGCTGATGCTGGCCTGCGGCCTGCTGGTGCGCTTGGGCATCACCACGGCCGACGATCATCGATTGATCGCCACCTTTGCGCCCGCCGTGGGCCTGGCATGGGCCGCGCTGATGCGTTGGGGGCCGGCGGTCACCCCGGGGGTGTGGGTCGGCTTGGCGGCAGGCTTCATCTGGGCCGGTGCGTCGTGGTCGCTGGCGTTGGCCCTGGCCACCGGGCAGGCGCTCGGTGCTTGCATCGCCGCCTTCTGGTTGGGGCGCGCGGGCTTCGATTCGCGACTCGACCAACCGCGCGATCTGTGGTTGCTGGGCGGCGCCGCATTGTGCGGCGGCGCCGTGCTGAGCGCGGCCAATGCGGCCACGTGGCTGATGTTGGCCGGGCGCTTGCCGATGCTCGACCTCGCCAGCGCGTGGTTGACCTGGTGGTTCGGCGAAGCCACCGGGCTCATCATCGTCGGCGTGGCGCTGCTGGCGTTGCCGCGCATCGCGATGGCCGTGCCCAGCACGCCGCGCTGGATCGGGGACGCGGCACTGCTGTTGGCGATTGCGCTGTCGCTCGGCCTGGTCATCGATGCGCTGGCCAACGGCCGGCTTGGCCTGTTGCCGTTCGCCGTGTTGCCGCTGGTTGCGCTGGCGTGGCTGGCGCTGCGCGGCGGACTCGCGCTGCCCACCGCGGGGCTCGCGGTGCTGGCCCTGCTGGCAACGGCCTTGCTGGCCGGCGGCTCCCGGGCGCTGCAGCAGGTGGCCAGCACGTTGGGTGTGCGCTCGATGTGGGCTTGTCTGGCTCTAGCCCAGACGCTGGTGCTGTTGGTGCACGTGTTCGCGGGCCGTGCGCGCAATGCCGCCCAGCGATTCGAGTTGGCGCTGGAAAGCGCCGACCTGGGCGTTGCCGATTGGCCGCTTGGGGCCGGCGTGCCCTACACGTCGCCGCGCTGGCGCAGCCTGCTCGGCGACCGTGACGGCAGCCGCACCTCCACGTTCGAAGACTGGCTGGCGCGCGTGCACGGCGATGACCGCAACGACCTGCGCCTGGCCATCGAGTCGCTCGACGAGGCGACTCGCGACTCGGTGTGGCGCCAGGCGCGCATTCGCGTCGGCGACGCGTGGCCGTGGTTCGAACTGCGCATCGCGGTGGCTGCGCGCGACGCCGACCAGCGCGCCACGCGGCTGGTGGCTACGTTGTCGGACGTGCAAGAGCAGCGCAGCGCCGAAGACCGCGAGCGCTTGTCGAGCAGCCTGTTCCAGAACCTGCACGAGGGCCTGGTGATCGTCGATGCCGAACTGCGCATCCTCGATGTCAACCCGACCTACAGCCGCATCACCGGCATCGCGCGCGAGGAGTTGATCGGCACTGTGCCGACGTTGCTCAGCTCATCGTCGACCGACGCGATGACGCGCCAGCAGCAAAGCGCCATCTGGGCCGGCTTGCGCAGCCTTGGCCATTGGAGCGGCGAGGTGGTCGAGCGCCGCCGCAATGGCGACCCGTGTGCGCTGCACCTGAGCGTGTTCACGGTGCCCGACCCCGAAGGCGCCGTGCGCTATCGCGTGCTGATGGTGTCCGACATCACCGAGCAGCGGCTGCAGCGCGAGCGGCTGGAGCGCCAGGCCCACTTCGACGAGCTGACGCGCCTGCCCAACCGTGCGCGCCTGACCCAACTGCTCGGCGAGGCGCTGGTGGCCAGCGAACGCGAGGGCCATCTGCTGGCGGTCTGCTACATCGACCTCGATCACTTCAAAGAGATCAACGAGCGCCACGGCCGCAACGCCGGCGACCGCCTGCTGGTGGAATTGGCCGCACGGTTGCGCAGCGCGCTGCGCGCGCACGCCACCTGGTCGGACGTGGCCGCGCGGCTGGGCGGCGACGAGTTCGTGCTGCTGCTGCGCGCCGACACGGTCGAGGAGGCGCGGCTGGCGGTCGAACGCGTGCTGCGGGTGATCGCACAGCCCTACTCGCTCGGCGCGCAAACGCCGCCCACCGCGATGACCGCCAGCGTCGGCGCCACCGTGTTCCCGATCGACCACAGCGACCCTGACACGTTGCTGCGGCACGCCGACCATGCGATGTACAGCGCCAAGCAGGCGGGGCGCAACGGCTACCTGTTCTTCGACCCCGAACACAGCCGCCGCGCCGAAGAACGTGTGCTGGCGCTCGGCCGCGTGCAGGAGGCGCTCGACCGCCAGGAGTTGCGCCTGTACTACCAGCCCAAGGTCGACCTGCGTCGCGGCACCGTGCTCGGTGCCGAGGCGCTGCTGCGCTGGGAGCACCCCGAGCACGGCGTCGTGCCGCCGGGCCAGTTTTTGCCGCTGATCGAGCACACCGGCTTGTCGGCGCGCGTGGGCGACTGGGTGCTCAGCCAGGCGCTGAACCAGCTCGATCGCTGGCTCGAGCAAGGATTGGACCTGTCGGTCAGCGTCAACGTGTCGGCGCGCCATCTTCAAGAGCCCGACTTCGTGCAGCGGCTGACCGAGTTGCTGGCCCGCCATTCGCGGCCACTGGGCCCCCGGCTCGAGCTCGAGGTGCTGGAGACCGCGGCGTTGGCCGACGTCGCCTTCACCTCGATGTTGCTCGAGCGTTGCGCAGCGCTCGGCGTGCGCTTCGCGCTCGACGACTTCGGCACCGGCTACTCCACCCTCACCTATCTGAAGCGGCTGCCGGTGCAGGTGCTGAAGATCGACCGCTCGTTCGTGCACAACATGCTCAACGACACGCAGGATCGCGCCATCGTCGAGGGTGTGATCAGCCTGGCGCGCACCTTCTCGTGCGTGGCGGTGGCCGAGGGCGTCGAGACGCCAGCGCAGGCACGCACGCTGCTCGAGATGGGCTGCGAAGTCGGCCAAGGTGCCGGCATCGCGACACCGATGCCGGCCGCCGACCTGCCACGCTGGGTCAGAGAGTGGAAAGGCCTGTTCGCGATCGCGCCCGCTGGCGTGGCCACGCCTGCTGTCAACACGGCGGCGCCAGCGAGCGGGCCGCGCGGGCGCTAGAGGCGCGCAAACGCATCCATCGGCCGGCTGCGCGCGGGCCGCGGCTAGACTGATGCCGTGCTGCCCGTCGGCTTCATCCAGGAGTTGCTATCCCGCGTCGACATCGTGGAGGTCGTCGGCCGCCACGTCGAGCTCAAGCGCGCAGGCACCGTGCACAAGGGCCTGTGCCCGTTCCATGGCGAGAAGTCGCCGAGCTTCACGGTCAGCCCGAGCCGGCAGACGTATCACTGCTTCGGCTGCGGCGTGCACGGCGACGCGATCCGCTTCTTGATGGAGAACCAGGGTTTGCCGTTCATGGATGCCGTGCGTGAGCTGGCGCAACGTGTCGGCGTCACGGTTCCTGAGGGCGATGCGAGCCCGCAAGAGCGCGCCCACGCGGCCGAGCAACGCGAGAAGCGGCAAACCCTCAGTGACGTTCTGGCGCGCGCCGGCGACCACTACAGGGCCGCGCTGAAGACCACGCCGCGGGCGGTCGACTACCTCAAGCGGCGAGGCCTCACCGGTGAGATTGCCGCGCGTTTTGGTTTGGGTTATGCGCCTGCCGGCTGGCGCAACCTGGCCAGCGTGTTTCCACACTACGACGATCCGCTGCTGGTCGAATCGGGCCTGGTCATCGTGCACGGCGAAGGGGACGAACAAAAGCGCTACGACCGTTTTCGCGACCGCATCATGTTTCCGATCCGCTCGGTGCGCGGTGAGGTCATCGGCTTCGGCGGCCGGGTGATCGACGACGGCGAGCCCAAGTACCTCAATTCGCCCGAGACCCCACTGTTCGTCAAGGGCCGCGAGTTGTACGGCCTGTACGAGGCCCGCGTGGCGTTGCGCGAGGCTGGCTACGCGCTGGTGGTCGAGGGCTACATGGACGTGGTGGCATTGGCCCAATCGGGCCTGGGCCATGCGGTGGCCACGCTGGGCACCGCCTGCACCGCCGAGCACGTGGCCAAGCTGTTTCGATTCACCGACCACGAGGAGAACAGCTTCGACGGCGATGCGGCTGGGCGGCGCGCGGCGGGCCGCGCGCTCGAGGCGGCGCTGCCGCACGCCAGTGATCTGCGCACCATCCGCTTTCTATTCCTGCCACCGGAACACGATCCCGACTCGTTCGTGCGCGAGCTGGGCGCCGCGGCGTTCGAGCAGCAGGTGGCCGCGGCGGTACCGCTATCACGCATGCTCCTGCAAAGCGCGCAAGACGGCTGTGACTTGGGGCTTGCCGAAGGCCGGGCCCGCCTGTTGGCCCAGGCCAGGCTGATGGTCGAGTTGCTGCCGGCCGGCGCCTTGCGCGAGCAGGTGGTGGCCGAGGTGGCACACCTGGGCGGCACCTCGAGCGAGCAGATCAAGGCGCTGTGGGCTCCGGCGGGCACGCCCCGCGCTGTCAAGCCCGCGCCGGCGAGCAACCCGTTGCCGCGCCGCATGGCCCTGGCCCGCAACGCCGCCACGCTGCTTGATCGCGCGGTGTGGCTGCTGCTGCAGCGTTGCGGCCTGTGGGAACGGATCGGCGCCGAAGACCACGAGCGTCTGGCGGCGCAGCCGGCGCCGTACGGCAGCTTCTTCGCACTGCTGGACCGTTGCATGCTCGACCACGGCGCACTCAGCCGCGGCGGCCTGCTCGACTGGCTGCACAGCGCCTCGGCGGAGGATGCCGAACTGGCATCCCTGCTCGCCCGGTCAGCCGCGTTCCACGACCTCGATGACAGCGTCGACGCGCTGGCCGACTTGCGAACCGTGCTGTTGCGCCTGCAGTTGGAACAGGTCAACGGCGAGCGCACCCTCCTCGTCAGGTCGGGAGAGCTTTCCGGTGACGCCCTGGTGCGCTTCAACGAATTGGGCAAGCGCCAAAGCGAGCTGAATGCGGCATTGGCGGGCGGCGAGGTGCAGTCCGAGCCGCACCCGCCAAACCGGCTTTGACGCCGAGCCAGGAGATCGACGATAATTCGCAATTCGTTGCAGCGGCAAGAGTGACAGCAGCGCTGACCCTATTGGGCAGGGACCCGGCCCCCCGCGACACGGGGCACATACAGGCCAACCATCCCTCCAGGCGTTGCCCGGCTACCGAACGTTCACGCGAACTTGCCTGCCTGAGACCTCTCCCGCACGCGGCCGGTGGGCCGCTGTGTGGGTGTGCGCGCGTTCGGACCGATTCCGACTGGCCCATTGAGGTTTGGCCTGCCGCCCGTAGCTACCCGATTGAAGGACCCGCATGAACGCGAAAAAGCCCGCTGCCAAGCCCGCGACCAAGACCAAGACGGCCAAGGCGCACGCCGAAGCCCCCAAGCGTCCGGCCAAGGCCGCTGCCCCCGCCCCCAAGCTTGCGCACGGCAAACCGACCGCTCGGCATACGCCGACGCCGGTCAAGCCCGCCAAGGGCGGCAAGCACGAAGTACCGGTCAAGCCGGCCGCGCATCCCGCCAAGGCCGTGGCGCATCCGGTGAAGGCAGCGGCCAAGCCGGTGGCAGGCAAGGTGACCCCGCCGGCCAAGGGCAAGGGCAACGGCAAGGACGTCAACGCCAAAGGCCAGAAGCCGGGCGCGCCGGTCGAAGAGGACTTCACCGACATCGAATCTGAACTCGAGGGCGAGGTCGAGGTCGAGGTCGTCGAAGCCGCGAAGGAAGAAAAAGCCAAGCCATTGCGCATGAAGGTGTCGCGCGCCAAGGAGCGCGCGCTGATGCGCGAGTTCGGCCTCGACGAGGCCACGCTCACCGAAGAAGAAGTGGCCAAGCGCCGCCAAGAGCTGAAGACGCTCATCAAGATGGGCAAGACGCGTGGTTTCCTGACTCACCAGGAGATCAACGACCACCTGCCCGAGAAGTTGGTCGACAACGAGATCATCGAAGCGATCGTCTCGATGCTCAACGACATGGGCATCGCGGTCTACGAGCAGGCGCCCGACGCGGCCACGCTGCTGATCGCCGGTGGCACCACCACCACGGCCACCGAAGAAGAAGCCGAAGAGGCTGCCGAAGCGGCGCTGTCGACGGTCGACTCCGAGTTCGGCCGCACCACCGACCCGGTGCGCATGTACATGCGCGAGATGGGCTCGGTGGAACTGCTCACGCGCGAGGGCGAGATCGAGATCGCCAAGCGCATCGAGGGCGGCCTGCAGGCGATGATGTATGCGATCAGCGCCTCGCCGACCACCATCAACGAGATCCTGTCGATGGCGCAGCGCATCACCGACGGCGCGATGCAGATCTCCGAGGCGGTCGACGGCTTCGTGTCCGACGACGAGGCCGACGACTACGTGGCCGAGGAAGACTTCGACGAGTTCGACGAGGAAGACGACGACGACGGCCAGGGCGGCAGCAAGGCGCTGACCAAGAAGCTCGAAGAGCTCAAGGCCCAGGCCCTGGTCAAGTTTGCCACGCTGGCGCTGCACTTCGACAAGATGAGCAAGGCGTTCCAGAAGGAAGGCTACCGCTCGCCTGCCTACGACAAGGCACAGCGCGCCATCAGCGACGACCTGATGACGATCCGCTTCACGGTCAAGACCATCGAGCGGCTGTGCGACATCCTGCGCTCGCAGGTCGACGACGTGCGTCGCTACGAGCGCGAGATCCGCAAGATCGTGGTCGACAAGTGCGGCATGCCGCAGGATCACTTCATCCGCACCTTCCCGCCCAATGTGCTCAACCTCAAGTGGGCCGAGCGCGAAATCGCCAGCGGCAAGCCCTACGGCATCGTGCTGACGCGCAACCTGCCGGCCATCCAGGAGCTGCAGCAAAAACTGATCGACCTGCAGGGTCGCGCCGTGGTGCCGCTCGAGGATCTCAAGCAGATCAACAAGCGCATGAACGAGGGCGAGAAGGCCTCGCGCGATGCCAAGAAGGAAATGATCGAAGCCAACCTGCGTCTGGTGATCTCGATCGCCAAGAAGTAC
Source organism: Burkholderiales bacterium (assembly GCA_044445225.1). Lineage (GTDB taxonomy): Bacteria > Pseudomonadota > Gammaproteobacteria > Burkholderiales > Burkholderiaceae_C > JAEUPI01. The sequence continues at coordinate 1,139 of JBIODO010000056.1, read as the reverse complement.
ACCAACCGCGGCCTGCAGTTCCTCGACCTGATTCAAGAGGGCAACATCGGCTTGATGAAAGCGGTCGACAAGTTCGAATATCGTCGCGGCTACAAGTTCTCGACCTACGCCACCTGGTGGATCCGCCAGGCGATCACCAGGAGCATCGCCGACCAGGCGCGCACCATCCGGATCCCGGTGCACATGATCGAGACGATCAACAAGATGAACCGCATCTCGCGCCAGCACCTGCAGGAGTTCGGCTTCGAGCCCGACGCGCCGACGCTGGCCGAGAAGATGGAGATTCCCGAGGACAAGATCCGCAAGATCATGAAGATCGCCAAAGAGCCGATCTCCATGGAAACGCCGATCGGCGACGACGACGATTCGCATCTGGGCGACTTCATCGAGGACACCAACAACGTGGCCCCGGTGGATGCGGCGATGCAGGCTGGCCTGCGCGATGTGGTGAAGGACATCCTCGATTCGCTGACGCCGCGCGAGGCCAAGGTGCTGCGCATGCGCTTCGGCATCGAGATGTCCACCGACCACACGCTTGAGGAAGTGGGCAAGCAGTTCGACGTCACGCGCGAGCGCATCCGCCAGATCGAGGCCAAGGCGATCCGCAAGCTCAAGCACCCGAGCCGATCGGACAAACTGCGCACCTACCTCGACAACTTGTGAGGCGCTGCGCAGGCTGAAGCACGGGGTTAAACTGCGCCAGACATGACGCGGATCTCCGAGCGCACCGTCTTGTTTGCCGACCTGCGCGGCAGCACGTCGCTGTACGAGACCCTCGGCAATGCCGAGGCAACCTCCGTCGTCACCCACACGGTGACGATGATGGCGCGCACGGTGCCGTCGTGCGACGGTCAGCTCATCAAGACGCTCGGCGACGGCCTGATGGCGGTGTTCGACAGTTCGGAGGCCGGCCTGAAATCGGCCGGCCAGATGCACGACGAGTTGGAGCACCTGGTGTCGCGCGGTAGTGAGCACGGTGCGTCAGCGGGCCTGCGTGGCCTTCGCCTGCAGGTGGCGCTGGCGCGCGGCGAAGTCGTCGAGATGGCCGGCGACTGCTTCGGCGACGCCGTCAACGTGGCAGCGCGCTTGCTCGATCACGCCGGCGACAACGAGACGCTGGTCACTGCAGGCGTGCTGTC
>JBIODO010000055.1:0-14369 GCA_044445225.1 Burkholderiales bacterium | reverse complement strand
TGCAGGCTCGCTTCGGAGTCGATCAGGAACTGCCCCGAACTCACCACCTGTTGTCCGGCCGCGAGGCCCTCGCGCACCACCACGCGATCATCGAACTGCTGGCCGATCTGCACCTCCACCGGCCGGTAGCGTCCGGGCGACTCCTGCACATACACCAGCGCCCGCTTGCCGGTGCGGATCAGGCTCTCGGCTGGTATCACGAGGGCCTCGTGCTGTGGCCCGCGCAGGCTGACCTGCGCGAACAGGCCCGCGCGCAAGCGCTGGCCCGGATTCGGCAGCTCAATGCGCAGCCGCAGCGTGCGCGAGTCGCGATTGGCTTCGGGCAGCACCGCGGCGACATGGCCCTTGACCACCTGGCCCGGCAGCGCAGGAAAGCGGGCCTCGACCGCTTGCCCCGGCACGATGGTCGCCGCCTGCGCCTCGGGCAGCGCGACTTCGAGCCACACTGTGGCGAGGCCGTTGATGCGCGCCAGCGTCATGCCAGCGGACACCGTCATGCCCTGGCGCACCATCAGCTCGGCGATCACGCCGCCGATCGGCGCGGTGATGGTGTGCAGCGCCACCGGCTGGCCCGAACGATCGGCCTGCTCGACCAGTGCGGCCGGCATGCCCAGCAGCGTGAGCCGCGATCGGGCGGCTTGCGTGAGCCCATCGTCGCCGGTGCGCTTGACGGCCAGGTATTCCTGCTGCGCGGCCAGCCACTCCGGGTTCAGCACGTCGACCAGCGGCGCGCCGGCGGCGATCACGTCGCCAGGGGCGCGCGCGTACACCCGCTCGACGAAGCCGGCGGTGCGCGCCTGCACGATGCTGATGTCGCGCTCGTTGAGCTGCACCGTGCCCACTGCGTCGATGGCCGCGCCGACAACCCGATTTTCCACCGTGGCCAGGCGCACGCCGAGCGACTGCGCGGCTTGCGACGACACCGCCACGCCGGGGGTCGCGCTATCGCCTTCGTCGGCGTAGCGCGGTACCAGCTGCATGTCCATGAACGGCGACTTGCCGGGCTTGTCGAACTTCTGCGTCGGCACCATCGGGTCGTACCAATACAGCACCTTGCGCTCGCTGGGGCTCGACGGCGGTGTGGTCGGCGCCGTCGCAGCGGCGTCGTTGTGGCCGGCATGGCTTGCGCCACTGCGCCACGACGCCAGGCTCCAGCCCACAGCGATGCCGGCGGCCAGCACGGCCACGGTGAACGAGACTCGGGTGAGGTTGTTGTTCATGGTGATCACTGCTCCACCAGCGTGGTGAGGCGCACGAGCAACGCGCTGCGCTGCGTCTCGAGGTCGATCAGTCGCAAGCGGGTGTCCAGTGCCTCGCGGCGCGCGGCCAGCACGGCGCCGAGGTCACCGCGCCCGGCCTGGTAGCTGGCCAGCGCCAGTGCCACCCGTTCGGCGGCGAGCGACAGCCCGCTGCCGGCCAGTCGCGCCTGCTGGCTCTCGAGCGCCTGCAATTCGGCCAGCTGGGCCTCGAGCTCCTCGCGGTGGCGGCGCATCGTCTCTTCGCGCTCGGCATCGATGCGCTCGGCATCCTTCTGGCGGGCCAGCACCTGCGGCTTCTGGCGCTGCTCGCGTTGCCAGGGCAGGTCGAAGGTGAACTGGAACGAGACCATGTCGCTGTACTGGGGTCGGCGGCTGTAGATCAACTCCCAGCCCCAGTCGCCGCGTTGCTCGGCATCGGCTTCGCGTAACTCGGCCTGGGCCTGGGCCTGCATCGCGGTATAGGGCGCAATCTCGGCATGGCTGTGCAGGCTGGCGCGCACCTGCTCGGGCGATACCGCCAGCGCTGGCGCGTCGCCCTCGAGCGCTTCGTCGGCACGCGCGCCGACCCAGCGCCGCAGCGCGGCGCGGGCCTTGGTGACGTCACGCAGCGCATCGTCGCGGCGGTCGGCCAGCGCGAGCGCCTCCTGGCGCGCCATCGTGCGTTCGGCGGGCATCGCCCGGCCTGCGGCGATGCGCGCGTCCAGCGTGTCCTGCAGCAACTGGTTCTCGCGTTGCAGTTCGTTCAGCTGCGCGACGCGGCGTTCGGCGTAGTACGCGGCCAGCCAGCCGAGCGTCGCGTCGCGCTGCACGGCCAGCTGCACCACGGCGAGCATCGCCCGTTCACGCTCCACACGGGCCTGCGCGCCGGCCTCACGCGCCTCGCGCTTGGCGCGGTTGGGCACCTCCTGCATCAGGCCGATGCGCTGCATGGTCATGAAATCGCGCGTCAGGCTGTAGCGGTCGGGGCCGGTGACCGGCAGGTTGTCGACGCCGACGATCAGTCGCGGATCGGGCAACGTGGTTGCGCTGCCCTGCAGCGAGCGGGCGCCGGCCAAGGCGCTTTGCTGCGCCAGCAGCGCTGGCGCCTGGTCGCGCGCGAGGCGGCTGGTTTCGTCGAAAGTCAGGCCGGCTTGCGCGTGCGGCGTCAGGCACAGGGCGAACAGGCTGGCGAGCGACCCCACGATCCGGCGGCTGCCGGGTAGCGAGCGAAACAGGAAAACGAACATGGCGAGTCCTTCATGGCGAACCAAGACGCAGCGCGACGACAACCGCCCCCGCAGGAGCGATCACCGGTGCCGCGGACTAGTTGCGAAGGACTCGCAGCGTGAGGTACAGCGGGAGCGTGCCCGGCGGCGCCGCGCCGGAGCGGACGATCGACTCGACCCGGCTGGCCATTGGCACCGCGTGCACGGCGGCTCGCCAGTCCATGATGGCCAACACCGCCGGCTGCGCGTCGACGTCGACACCCTGCAGCGAATTGAGGGCTTGGCTCGCCCGCTCGCAGTGGGCCTTGCACTGCTGCAGATGCCCGGCGTCCGACGCTGGCATGTGACCGTCGCAGCCCGGCATGTCGGGCATGGCGGCCACCGGCGCCGCCGTGTGCGCCACCGGGCAGGCGTGCACGGCCGTCGCCCACTGCATCACCAGCAGGGCGACCAGCAGGCCGGTGCTCAACCACCGGCGACGAAGGCGACTCGCGTTCACGGCGAAAAGTCTACGTCGATCCGCCGGTCCGCGATTTGATCTGGAGTAAGCGAGGCGCATCGTCCGCGCCCGCCGTCACGCGACGGCCGGCCGCGAGGCGCGCTGCCAGAGCGGTTTCATTCACCACCGTGCCTACAATCGCCGGCCAACACCTCCTCGCGCATCGAGCATGTCATCCACCACGGTCCCCGATCTGTCGAAGATCACCGCGCGCGAGCAGGCCGAGATCCTGGCGCAGGCGCTGCCCTACATCCGCAAGTTCCACGGCAAGACCATCGTCATCAAGTACGGCGGCAACGCGATGACCGACCCCGCGCTGCAGCAGGACTTTGCCGAAGACGTGGTGCTGCTCAAGCTGGTGGGCATGAACCCGGTGGTGGTGCACGGCGGCGGCCCGCAGATCGAGGAGGCGCTGGGCAAGCTGGGCAAGAAAGGCACCTTCATCCAGGGCATGCGCGTGACCGACGAAGAGACGATGGAAGTCGTCGAGTGGGTGCTGGCCGGCGAGGTGCAGCAAGACATCGTCGGCCTGATCAACCACGCGGGCGGCAAGGCGGTGGGCCTCACGGGCCGCGATGGCGGGCTGGTGCGCGCGCGCAAGCTGAAGATGGTCGACCGCGACGACCCGAGCAAGGAGCACGACGTCGGCCAGGTCGGCGACATCGTCGCGATCGACCCGAGCGTGGTGCGTGCGTTGCAGGACGACCAGTTCATCCCGGTGATCAGCCCGATCGGCTTCGGCGAGCAGAATGAGAGCTACAACATCAACGCCGATGTGGTGGCCGGCAAGCTGGCCGAGGTGCTGAAGGCCGAGAAGCTGGTGCTGCTGACCAACACGCCGGGCGTGCTCGACAAGAAGGGCAACCTGCTGACCGACTTGTCGGCGCGCGAGATCGACGAGCTGTTCGCCGACGGCACGCTGTCGGGCGGCATGCTGCCCAAGATCTCGAGCGCGCTCGATGCCGCCAAGGGCGGCGTCAACGCAGTGCACATCATCGACGGCCGTGTGCCGCACGCGTTGCTGCTGGAGATCCTGAGCGACCAGGCCTACGGCACGATGATCCGTTCGCATTGATGGGCTCACCGCCGGGCCGCCCCAGGGCGGACCGCGCCCCATGGGCCACGAAGGGGCCCGTTCCGGGCCTTGGGGGCACCGCCGCCGCGAAGCGGCAAGCGTGGGGGCGAACAATCTGGCTGTTCGATCTCGACGACACGCTGCACGACGCGGCGGCTGCGTCGATGCCCGGCATCAACGCCGCGATGACCGCGTATGTGCAGCGCGAACTCAGGCTCACCCGCGACCAGGCCGATGCGCTGCGCCACCAGTATTGGCGGCGCTACGGGGCCACGCTGCTTGGGCTGGTGCGCCACCACGGCGTGCAGGCGGCACATTTTCTGCACGATACCCATCGCTTGCCCGGTCTGGAGCAGCGTGTCAGCGGCCATCGGCATGACTTTGCCGCCATCAGGCGCCTGGCCGGCACCCGGCTGATCCTGACCAACGCGCCGCGCGCGTACGCGCTGCGCGTGCTGGGCGCGCTGCGCATCGAGCACCTGTTCGATGCCGTGCTGTCGATCGAGGACATGGCCATGTTCGGTCAGCTGCGTCCAAAACCCGACGCCCGCATGCTGCGCGCGCTGTGTGCACGCCTGCGCGTGCAGCCCAGTCACTGCGTGCTGGTGGAAGACACGCTGGCCCACCAGAAAGCAGCGCGTGCGCTGGGCATCACCACCGTCTGGTGCCGGCGCTACCTGCGGCCGTCCGACGCCAGGCCGCGGGCGCCGCGCCGCCCCACGTATGTAGACCAGGTGGTGCGCCATCTGCGCGCGCTGGCACGGGTGCCGGGCTTGCCGCGGCGCATCGGCTCGGCAGCCGCTGGTGCCGGCCGCGCGAGCGCGGCACACCCGTCCGGGCCGAGGTCGGGCCGTCGCCGACCGCCACGCCGCGGGCTGTCTGGATAGCCCTGCGGGGCCGCCGGCCGTTGTGACGGGGCGACTCGCCGCCGAAAATCGAGGCGGCGGCACCACACTGGTCGGTGTAAGTCGGTGTTTACCTGCACCCGGAGCGAACGAGCCCCTGTGCCAGAATCTGCGCGCCCGTCGCCGGGCTGCCCACCACCACGATGTCCGATACGACACCAGCCGACATCCCCGAGTCGGCGTCCACCGAGCCGGGGCCAACCCGGGCAGCCACCACGCGCAAGCGGCCCAAGCCGGGCGAACGGCGCGTGCAGATCCTGCAGACGCTGGCCTCGATGCTGGAGCAGCCGGGCGCCGAACGCATCACCACCGCGGCGCTGGCGGCCAAGCTCGACGTCAGCGAGGCGGCGCTGTATCGCCACTTCGCGAGCAAGGCGCAGATGTTCGAGGGCCTGATCGAGTTCATCGAGAGCAGCGTTTTCACGCTGGTCAACCAGATCACCGAGCGCGACGAATCGGGTGCCGTGCAGGCGCAACGCATCGTCACGTTGATCCTGCAGTTCGGTGAGAAGAATCCGGGCATGGTGCGCGTGATGGTCGGCGACGCACTGGTGTTCGAGAACGAGCGGCTCACGGTGCGCATGAACCAGTTCTTCGACCGTGTGGAGTCGCAGTTGCGCCAGAGCCTGCGCCAGGCCGCCGAGAGCGCGGGCTCGATGACGCCCACCGTCGACGCCGGCGCGCTGGCGTCGGTGATCACCGCGTTCGTGGTGGGCCGGCTGCAGCGCTACGCGCGCTCCGGCTTCAAGCGCAACCCCACCGAGCACCTGGACGCGGCGCTGCAACGCCTCACCGGCTGAAGCGGCTCGGCCCCGGCGATGCTCCACGTCGAGATCGGCGGCGCACCGCTCGTGCTGCTGGCCGAGCGCGCCGTGTTCCTGCCAGACCAGGGCGCATTGCTGGTGGCCGACGTGCACGTCGGCAAGGCCGCATCGTTTCGCGGCCTGGGGGTGCCGGTGCCGCACGGCACCACGCAGGGCACGCTGGCGCGCCTGACCGCGGCGCTGGCCGCCACCGGCGCCGCGCGCTTGATCGTGCTCGGCGACCTCGTGCACTCCGCGCGCTCGTTCGCACCGTCCACCCGCGAGGCGATGGCGTCGTGGCGCGCCGCGCACGCTGCGCTGCACATCACGCTGCTGCGCGGCAACCACGACGCGCGCGCCGGCGATCCGCCGGCGGATCTGCGCATCGAGGTGATCGACGCGCCGCTGCGCTGCGGCCCGTATCGGCTGACCCATGAACCCGAGGCCATGCCCGATGGGTACGTGCTGGCGGGCCACGTGCACCCTTGCGTGAGGGTCGGTGGCGGCTTCGACCGCTTGCGCTTGCCGTGCTTCCACTTCGGGGCGCGGATGGGCGTGCTGCCGGCGTTCGGCGAGTTCACCGGCTCGCATGTGCTGCCACGCGAGCACGGCGATCGCGTGTTCGCGATCGCCGAGCGGCGCGTGCTCGAGGTGTGAGCCCAGCCCCGCGCCTGCATGCGCGGGTCGTTCGGCAAGCGTCCGCCGGCCCGCAGTGGGCCGGCTCATGTCCAGCCTCACCCCCCATACACTGTGCGCGATGGACGAGCGCCTCGAACACCTGATCGACCATGCCGAGCGTTTGCTCACGCGCCTGGAGGCGGTGCTGCCGCACGCGCCGCGAGCGCCCGACTGGAACGCCTCGATCGCCTTTCGCTACCGCCGCCGCGGCGGCAGCGCGCAGCTCGAGCCGGTGCGGCACGTGTCGGAGATTCGGCTGAGCAACCTGAAGGAGATCGACGCCCAGATGGAGCGGCTGCGCCGCAACACCGAGCAGTTCGTCAGCGGCCGGCCGGCCAACAACGTGCTGCTCACCGGCGCGCGCGGCACCGGCAAGAGCTCGCTGATCAAGGCTTGCCTGCACGAGTTCTGCGAGCGCGGTCTGCGGCTGATCGAGATCGACAAGACCGACCTGATCGAGCTGCCCGATCTGGTGGAGCTGGTGGCCAAGCGGCCCGAGCGCTTTGTGGTGTTCTGCGACGATTTGAGCTTCGACGAGGGCGAGCCTGGCTACAAGGCATTGAAGTCGGTGCTCGACGGTTCGGTGGCCGCCACCAGCGAGAACCTGCTGATCTACGCCACCAGCAACCGCCGCCACCTGCTGCCCGAGTACATGAAGGAGAACCTGACCTACACGCACACCGACGACGGCGAGGTGCATCCGGGCGAGGTGGTCGAGGAGAAGATCTCGCTGTCCGAGCGCTTCGGGCTGTGGATCAGCTTCTATCCGTTCAGCCAGCAGGAATACCTGGTCATCGTCGCGCAATGGCTGCGCACCTTCGGCGTGGCCGAGGCGACGATCACGCAGGCGCTGAAGCCATCGCTGGTATGGGCGCTCGAGCGCGGCTCGCGCTCGGGGCGTGTGGCCTACCAGTTTGCGCGCGACTGGGCCGGCCGCGATCACGATCGCGACGAGGCGTTGCCGCCGTCGCCCGACACGCCGGCCCCCGATGGCCTGGACCATGTCTGAGCCGGTGACGCTCGATGCCTCGAACCTCGCCTCGCGACACCCGGTGGACGTTGCGGTCGGCGTGCTGATCGACGCGCAAGGCCGCTTCCTGTTGACCTCGCGGCCCGACGGCAAGGTGTACGCAGGCTATTGGGAGTTCCCGGGCGGCAAGTTCGAACCCGGCGAGACGCTGGAGCAGGCGCTGCGGCGCGAACTGCACGAGGAGCTGGGCATCACGATCGGTGCCATCGAGCCTTGGCACGTCGAACTGGTCGACTATCCGCATGCGCGGGTGAGGCTGCACTTCTGCAAAGTGTTCCAATGGTCGGGCGAGTTTCAGATGCGCGAGCAACAGGCGATGGCCTGGGAAGACCTACCGGTGCAAAGCTGCCCGGTGTTGCCCGGTACGGTGCCGGTGCTGCGTTGGTTCGCCGCAGAACGCGGTTACGCCGGCGCCACCCATGCCGAGTGAGCCGTTTGACTACACTGCCCGCATGGACTGGCTCGAGCAGATCAAGTGGGATGCCGACGGCCTGGTGCCGGTGATCGCACAAGAGGTCGGCAGCAACGACGTGCTGATGTTCGCCCACATGAACCGCGAGGCGCTGTCGCGCACGGCGCAGTCGGGTCAGGCGGTGTATTGGAGCCGCTCGCGCCGGCGCTTGTGGGTGAAGGGCGAAGAGTCGGGCCACGTGCAGCAGGTGCACGAGATCCGCATCGATTGCGACAACGACGTGGTGCTGCTGAAGGTGACGCAGCTCGGCCACGAGCCCGGCATCGCCTGCCACACCGGGCGGCACTCGTGCTTCTTCCAGCGCTACGAGCACGGCGCGTGGCGCAGCGTGGAGCCGGTGCTGAAAGACCCGGCCTCGATCTACAAGTGAGCCGCCGTGGGCAATGACACTCGAGACTGCAGCGACGTGCTGGCGCGCCTGGCCGCGGTGATCGAGTCGCGCCGCGGCGGCGACCCCGACAAGAGCTACGTCGCGCGGCTGTTCGCCAAGGGGCCCGACGCGATTCTCAAGAAGATCGGCGAAGAGGCCACCGAAACCGTGATGGCGGCCAAGGATGGCGACCGCCAGCGCATCGTCGCCGAGATGGCCGATTTGTGGTTCCACGCCATGATTGCGCTGGCGGCGTTCGGCTTGAAGCCGCAAGACGTGCTCGACGAGTTGGCGCGCCGCGAAGGGCTGTCGGGGCTCGAGGAGATGGCATTGAGAAAGCGCATGTCGCGCGAGGGAGAAAGCGGATGAGCGAGGTCATCGATGCGGCCACCACCGGCACGCCCAAATCCCCCGAGGAGCTGGCCAGCTTGAAGAACGTCGCGATGATGGTCTACCTGCTGCAGGCCCTGAGCTTTCTGTGGGGCGTGACTGCGATCGTCGGGGTGATCGTCAACTACGTGAAGCGCGACGACGCGCGCGGCACGGTCTACGAGAGCCACTTCGACTGGCAGATCCGCACTTTCTGGTGGGGGCTGCTGTGGCTCGTGGTCGGCGTGCTGCTGATCATCGCGCTTGGCCTGGGCTTCCTGGTGATGTTCGTGGCCTGGATCTGGGCCATCTACCGTGTCGTCAAAGGCTGGCTCAAGTTGAGCGAAGGCAAGCCGGTGTTCCCGGCGTGAGAAAGGTCCGTTCGCATGGCAGCCGATCCGAACTGCATCTTTTGCAAGATCGTCGAGGGCAAGATCCCCGCCAAGAAGGTGTATGAAGACGACCAGATCGTCGCCTTCCACGACATTCATCCGTGGGCGCCAGTGCACATCCTGCTCATCCCCAAGCAGCACATCGCGAGCATGGTCGACGTCACCGAGGCCGATGCGCCACTGCTCGGGCGCATGATGGCGGTGTCGGCGCGCCTGTTGCGCGAACTGGGCGTCACCAACGGTTTCCGCCACGTGGTCAACACCGGGCGTGACGGAATGCAGGAGGTGATGCACCTGCACATGCATGCAATGGGTGGACCGAGGCCCTGGCTCAAAGGGTGACACCCCCGGGCCCTAAAATCCGCGATTCGTTTCCAGGAGAGTCATCATGGGTTCGTTCAGCATCTGGCATTGGCTGATCGTGCTGCTGGTCGTGGTTCTGATCTTCGGCACCAAGAAGCTGAAGAACATGGGTTCCGACCTCGGCGCCGCCGTCAAGGGGTTCAAGGACGGCGTGCGCGACGGCACCGCCGGCAACGCCGACACGCCGGTGCCGCCCGCGCAACAGGTGACCGCTGCGCGACCCGGCGCCGACGCCAACACGGTGGATGTCGAGGCCAAGAGCAAGTCTTGAGCGACTCGTGCGCGCGCGCCCGCATCTGACGCATGCTCGACTTCGGCTTCGACAAGATCGCTCTGATCGGCGCGGTGGCGCTGATCGTGATCGGCCCTGAAAAGCTGCCGCGCGTGGCGCGCACGGTGGGCGCGCTGATCGGCAAGGCACAGCGCTACGTGGCCGACGTCAAGGCCGAGGTCAACCGGTCGATCGAGCTGGAAGAACTGCAGAAAATGAAGAAGCAGTTCGAGACCGCGGCCACCGACATTCAAAGCTCGGTGCAGCGCGAGGTCAGCGAGGCGAGCCAGGCGTTCGAGTCGAGTTGGAGTGGCGCCGCTGCCGGGCTCGAGTCGGGCGCGACACCGATGACGCCGCTGGCGCCGCCGCCGCCGACCTACAAGCGGCCCAACAAGAAGTGGCGCCTCAAGCGCGGTGCCATGCCGATGTGGTTCAAGCAACGCCAGGGCATCCGCCGCCAGGCCCAGTCTGGCGCGGCGCGGGTGGCGCGCTTCAGGCCGCCGCGCCCGAGGTGAAGGCGAGGCAATGGCCACCGAAGATCAAAAGGACGAACTCGCCGGAACCGAAGCGCCTTTCGTCTCGCACCTGGTGGAGTTGCGCGATCGGTTGATTCGCGCGTTCGGTGCCATCATCGTGGTGTTCATCGCGTTGTGCGTGTGGCCCGGGCCCGCGGGACTGTACGACCTGCTGGCATCGCCGATGACCCACAACCTGCCGGCCGGCACCAAGCTGATCGCCACCAACGTGTTCTCGCCATTCCTCGTGCCGTTGAAGATCACGTTGATGGCGGCATTCCTGGTGGCGCTGCCGGTGGTGCTGTATCAGGTGTGGGCCTTCGTCGCGCCGGGCCTGTACTCGCACGAGAAGAAGATGGTGATGCCGCTGGTGGTCTCCAGCACGGTGCTGTTCTTTGCCGGCGTGGCGTTTTGCTTTTTCATCGTGATTCCGGCGCTGACCCGGTTCATCGTCGCGGTGGCGCCCTCATCGATCAACACCGCGCCCGACATCGAGCAGTACTTCGGCACGGTGCTGACGCTGTTCCTGGTGTTCGGCATCGCGTTCGAGGTGCCGGTGGCGGTGGTGGTGCTGGCGCGCATCGGCGTGGTCAGCATCGACCAGTTGAAGAAATTTCGCGGCTACTTCGTGGTGGTTGCATTCATCGCGTCGGCCATCGTCACGCCACCCGATGTGGTGTCGCAGCTGTCGCTGGCGATTCCGCTGTGCCTGCTCTACGAGGTGGGCATCTGGTCGGCCAAGCTGTTCATTCGCGCGACGAAGGCACCGGAAGACGGGCAAGCCCCGGCAGCCAAGGAGACGTGAGCCGCCCGCCTCGCGGGCGCCTGGCCGCTCACTGCGGCGCGCGCCGCTGCGCCGGCGGCCGTTCGCCGACCGTGAGCTTGACGTGAAGCGCCTGCGCGCCGCGCTGCACGCCCAGCGTGGCCTCGCTACCCGGCTTCAGCGCGGCCACCGCGTTGAGCAGTTGTGCGGTGTTCGCCACCGGGCGCTCGCCCACCGCGGTGACCACGTCGCCGGGCTTGAGCCCGCTCTTGCCCGCGGGGCCGTCTTGCAGCACGCCGGCGATCAGCACGCCGTCTTTGATCGGCAGCTTGAAGCTCTCGGCATATTCGGCTGGCAGGTCGCGCGGCTCGATGCCGATCCAGCCGCGCGTGACCTTGCCGTCCTTGATCAGTCCTTCCATCACCTGGCGCGCGAGGTCCACCGGAATCGCGAAGCCGATGCCCATGCTGCCGCCGGAGCGCGAAAAGATTGCGGTATTGATGCCCACCAAGTGGCCGTTGACGTCGACCAGTGCGCCACCGGAGTTGCCGGGGTTGATGGCGGCGTCGGTTTGAATGAAGTTCTCGAAGGTCGACAGGCCGAGCTGGTTGCGCCCGAGCGCGCTGACGATGCCCGAGGTCACGGTCTGGCCGACATTGAACGGATTGCCGATGGCGAGCACCTGATCGCCCACCTGCAGCGCCTCGACGTTGCCCAGCGTGATGGCGGGCAGGCGCTCGAGATCGATCTTGAGCACCGCCACGTCGGTGTCGGGGTCGGTGCCGACCAACCGTGCCTTGGCCTCGCGGCCGTCCTTCAGGCCCACCTCGATCTCGCTGGCACCTTCGACCACGTGGTTGTTGGTGAGCAGATAACCCTGCGGCGACACGATCACGCCCGAGCCGACGCCGCGTTGCACCTCGCCCTGGGCGCGGTCGCCGAAGAAATAGCGATACCACGGGTCGCTGTCGTGGGGGTTGCGCGTGCCGGGCTTGGTGGCGCTGACACTGACCACCGCAGGGGCCGCGCGGTTGACCGCCGCGCTCAGGCTACCCGCGGCCAGCGTGGGTACGCCGGTGGGTACAGCGGCTGTGGGAATGGCCACCACGGCGGGCTGCGAGCCTGCCGGCGCGCGGGCGATCCATTGCGGTTTGAGTGTGCCCACCACAAACAGCACCGCCAGCGCGACGGTGACCGCCTGCGAGAATACGAGCCAGAGTCTTCGCACGGGAGTCGGGTGGTCGGTGATGGTGTTGCGTGACGAGTTGCAATCGCACCTTCGGCAATTGCTCGGCGTCGATCGATTCCGGGATTATGGGCCGAACGGTCTGCAGATCGAGGGCCGCGCGCAGGTGCGCCGCCTGGTCTCCGGGGTCACGGCCAGCCTGCAGTTGATCGAGGCCGCGGTGCATCAGGGCGCCGATGCGATCCTGGTGCACCATGGGCTGTTCTGGCGCGGGCAGGATGGGCGCATCACCGGTTGGTTGCGCTCGCGCGTGGCGTTGCTGCTGGCGCACGACATCAACCTGTACGCCTACCACCTGCCGCTCGACGATCACCCCGAGCACGGCAACAACGCGCAGTTCGGGGCGCGGCTGGGCCTTGTGTCCGATGCGCGCTTCGGCGAACAGGATCTCGGCTTTGCAGGCAACGCCGGCGCGCTGACATCGCTGGACTCGCTGATCAACGCCGCTGCGCGGGTGTGCGAGCGAGCACCGACCGTGGTGCCTGGCGATGGCCGCGCGCTGCGGCGCATCGGTTGGTGCACAGGCGGCGCCCAGGGGTACTTCGAGGCGGCCATCGCGGCCGGTGTCGATGCCTACGTGACCGGCGAGATCTCCGAACCGCAGGCCCACATCGCGCGCGAGACGGGTGTGGCCTATGTCGCCTGCGGGCACCACGCGACCGAGCGCTTCGGTGCGCCGGCGTTGGCACAGCACCTGGCGTCGGTGTTCGACCTTGAACACCGGTTCATCGATGTTCCCAACCCGGCCTGAGTGGCGATGAGCCAGACCACTGCCCTGCTCGCATTGACGATGGGTGACCCTTGCGGCATCGGACCCGAGGTCATCGTCAAGAGCCTCGTGCAGCCGCTGCCTGCGCCTTGCGTGGTGGTGGGCGATGTGGCGGTGATGCGGCGCGCGACGGCGGCGTGCGACCTGCAATGGCCGATTGCCGTGCTGGATACGCCCGAGCAGGCGCGGCGCGCGCCGCCGCGCTGCATTGCGGTGTGGCAGCCGCCGGGCTTACCGGGGGCCCTGGCCGCCTTGCCGATGGGCCAGGTGAATGCCGACGCCGGCCGTGCGGCCATCGCCTGCATCGAGGCGGCCGCCGGCTTGGCGCTCGGCGGGCGCGTCAGCGCGCTGGTGACCGCGCCGGTGCACAAGCAGGCGCTCGCCGCCGCGGGCTCGCGATTTCCGGGCCACACCGAGATGCTGCAAACCTTGGCGGCGGCAGGCGGCGCCGTGCCCGAGGTGCGCATGATGTTGGCCAACGACGAACTGCGCGTCGTGCTGGTGACGATTCATGTGTCGCTCAAGCAGGCGATTGATCAGCTCAGCGTCGAGCGCATCGCGACCACGATCGCGCTGGCGCATCGGGCCGGGCAACGCGCCGGCCTGGCCCAGCCGCGCGTCGCGGTGGCGGGGTTGAACCCGCACGCCGGTGAGGGCGGCCTGTTTGGCGACGAGGAAGCGCGTTTCATCGTGCCGGCCATCGCGCGCGCGCGCAGTGAGGGCATCGACGCCAGTGGGCCTTACGCGCCCGACACCGTGTTCATGCGGGCACGGCACGCGCCGTCTCACCCGGGCGAGTTTGACGTCGTGGTGGCGATGACCCACGACCACGGCCTGATTGCGGTGAAGTACCTCGGCGTCGAGCGCGGCGTCAACGTGACGCTGGGGCTGCCGTTCGTGCGCACCAGCCCCGATCACGGCACCGCGTTCGACATCGCGGGTCGCGGGCTGGCCGATGCGAGCAGCCTGCTGGCCGCGATCTCAATGGCGCACGAGTTGTGCGGGGGTGTCCATCGCTGAGGCGGCCGCTGCCGCCTTGCCTCCCACACGCAACTGCGACAGCTGGTGGCGCGCGCGCGCGGTGGCGCGTTCGAGCAGGTAGGCGTGCTCGAACGCACGCAGGCGATTGGCCTCGCACAGGCGCGACAGCATGCGGTAGGTCATCGAGATCGTGCGCAGGTGCTTGTGCCCGCGCGTGAACACGAAGAAAGTGCGGCCCGCGCTCACGTGCGACAGCCGCACCTTGTGCCACTCACCTTCGATGTGCATCTGGTAGGCGAAGCCGATCTGCACGTGGTCGGCCAATGAGCCGCCACGCGAGGGCTCCACCGGCTCGGGCGCAGGCATGCCGTCGATCTGGATGTCGACCTCGTGCACTTCAGGCT
>JBIODO010000054.1:0-14388 GCA_044445225.1 Burkholderiales bacterium | reverse complement strand
TTCATCAAGGATTCGGTGGCCGGCATCGGCCGCTGGAACAAGGTGATCGAGAAGGCTGGCATCGCGACCCGCCTGACGGTGCCGCACAAGGCGTTCAATCGCAAGATCGGTACGCTGTCGGGCGTGAAGGTGTCGCCCGACGGTCGTGTGGTCAGTGAGGGCGAGTGGCACGCCAACGTCTCGAAATGGCTCGCCAGCGACGAAGACCGCGCCTTCGTCGCCAGCCTGATGGGCCGCGTGGTCGAGCCCGGCAAGTTCGCCCACTGGATCGCGCCGCCGGTGATGGGCATCAACCGGCAACCCGTCGACTTCGAATACGTGCGCTTCGCATGATGGCCCACCCCCGAAGCGGCCTGGCGGCCGCTAGCCTCCACAAGGTGCAACACCAGCGGCCCGGCAAAGCGCTTGCGCTTCGGCGAAGGCTCATATCGCGCCAGCGATGTGATGCCGAAGCCAAAGCCGGATCCGCGGTGTTCGCTGGAACACGCCCGCGGCTGCGCGAGGCATGATGCGAATGCGGAGGTCTTGATGGACATGGCCGTTGCCGACGAGGTGCTGAACCAGCACCTGATCGACCCTGAGATCTGCATCCGTTGCAACACCTGCGAAGCCACCTGCCCCACGGGCGCGGTGAGCCACGACTCGCGCAACTACGTGGTCGACGCCGACAAGTGCAACCTGTGCCTGGCCTGCATCCCGCCGTGCCCTACCGGCTCGATCGACAACTGGCGGCGCGTGTTGCGCGTGCGCGCCTATTCGGTGGCCGAGCAGCTGGGTTGGGACGTGTTGCCCGCCGAGCTGCCGCCCGAACAGTTGCGTGATACCGGCGCGCCGGTGCCGCAGGCCGCACCCGCGGCGCCGCCGGCCCCGCAGATGGAGCCCGGCGACACCGCGTTCTCGAGCGCCGACTGCAACGCCACGCTGCCGCCGTGGTCGGCGGCGCACGCCTACACCAACCTGTACGGACCCAAGAGCCCGACCACCGCCACGGTGGTGGGCAACTTCCGCGTCACCGAAGTTGGCCGCGAGTACGACACGCACCACATCATGCTCGACTTCGGCGCGATGCCGTTCCCGGTGCTCGAAGGCCAGTCGATCGGCATCGTGCCGCCGGGCGCCGACGTGCAAGGCCGGCCCCACCATGCGCGCCAGTATTCGATCGCCAGCCCGCGCAACGGCGAGCGGCCGGGCTACAACAACGTCTCGCTCACCGTGAAGCGTGTGCTCGAAGACCACCAGGGCCGCCCGGTGCGCGGCGTGGCGAGCAACTACCTGTGCGACCTGAAGGTGGGCGACACGGTGCAGGTGATCGGGCCGTTCGGCACCAGTTTCCTGATGCCCAACCACCCGCGCTCCAACGTCGTGATGATCTGCACCGGCACCGGCAGCGCGCCGATGCGCGCGATGACCGAGTGGCGCCGCCGCCTGCGCGCTTCTGGCAAGTTCGAAGGCGGCAAGCTGATGCTGTTCTTCGGTGCGCGCACGAAAGAAGAACTGCCGTACTTCGGGCCGCTGCAAAGCCTGCCCAAGGATTTCATCGACATCCACCTCGCGTTCTCGCGCACGTCCGGCGCGCCCAAGCGCTACGTGCAAGACCTGATGCGCGAGCGCGCGGCCGATTTGGGCGAGCTGCTGAAGGACGCCAACACGTGCCTGTACGTGTGCGGCCTCAAGGCGATGGAAGAGGGCGTCGTGCTGGCGCTGCGCGACGTCGCCCAGCAGGCCGGCCTGCACTGGGACACGCTGCGCGGCGCGCTGCAGCGCGAAGGCCGGCTGCACCTCGAGACGTACTGAGCCGGCGCAGCACGCCTCGCGCTATCCTGCCGCGGCGATGAGCGCAGCGCCGGGCCGCCCCAAGCAAGCGAATGCCCCCTCGGGGGGCCGATGGTCGTACCCGACCGTCGGGGGGCGCACATGACCAGCACGCCACCCCCGCAGCCACCCGATGACACCGTGCCCGCCAACGCGGCGCGGCGCGGCGGCAACGCATTGCCCGAAGGCACGCGCCTGGCGGAGTTCGAGATCCGCAGCGTCATCGGCGAGGGCGGCTTCGGCATCGTCTACCTGGCGTGGGACGGCTCGCTGCAGCGGCAGGTGGCGATCAAGGAGTACATGCCGGCCACGCTGGCCGCGCGCACGCAGGCGTCGCGCGTGATGCCGCGCAGCGACAAGTCGGCCGAGACGTTTGCGCTCGGCCTGCGCAGCTTCGTCAACGAGGCCCACCTGCTGGCGAGCTTCGATCACCCGTCGCTGCTCAAGGTGTATCGCTTCTGGGAGGCCAACGGCACCGCCTACATGGTGATGCCGTACTACCAGGGCATCACGTTGAAGCGCGCGCTGGCCGCGCTGAAGGCGCCGCCCGAAGAGGGCTGGCTGCTGCGCCATCTCGGACAATTGCTCGACGCGCTCGACGTGATGCACCGCGGCCACTGCTTTCACCGCGACATCGCGCCCGACAACATCCTGCTGCTCGACGATGGCACGCCGCTGCTGCTGGACTTCGGCGCGGCGCGGCGCGTGATCGGCGACGCCACGCACGCGCTGACGGCGTTCCTGAAACCCGGCTATGCACCGGTGGAGCAGTACGCCGAGATGCCGTCGATGAAGCAGGGGCCGTGGACTGATCTGTACGCGCTCGGTTCGGTGGTGCACTACGCGATCACCGGCCGTACGCCACCGGAGTCGGTGGCGCGGCTGGTCAACGACACGATGGTGCCGCTCGCCCAGGCCGCGGCGGGCCGCTACAGCGAACGCTTTCTGCGCGCGATCGACCATGCGTTGGCGGTGCGCCCTGACGATCGGACGCACAGTGCCACCGAGATGCGCACCGAGCTCGGTGTCGAAGAGCGGCGCTCACGCGCACGCAAGTCCGGCCAGATTCCGACTGCGCCGATGCCGCTGGAGGGCGCGGCGGCCGCAGCGGACGAAGTGACGATGCCGCCGTACAGACCGCCGCCATTGCTCAAGCCGTTGCCACCGTTGCAGCCCGTGGCGGCCGAAGTGGTGTCGCGCCAGACGTTGGCGCATCGCGTGCCTCCGCAACGGGTTGCTTGGCTGCTCGCGGCCGCACTCGGATTGACCGCGGCCGCGGGCCTGGGCTGGTGGTGGCTGTCGAATCCTGGCGCGGGCGTGGCGCCGGCCGAGCAAGCGCGACAACGCGTGCAAACACCCGCCGCGCCCACCGCGACCGACGAACGCAACACGGCGTTGCCCGCCGCGTCGACAGCCGACGACGGCGCGGTGCCGCGCGCTCTCGGCGCGACCGCGCCCGCAGCGGTGCTTGAGCCGGGGCCGACATCGGCTGCGCCGTCTGCAGCGCCGGTGCCGCCGGGCCCTGCGGCGACCCCTGAGCCCGCTGCGCGCGAGCGGCCCCCGGCCACGGCGGTGTCGACGCGCCCGATCCCTAAAAAGAATTCGCCAAACCCACGCTGCACGGACATCATTGCGCGGGTGTCGCTCGGCGAAGAGTTGAGCGCGCAAGACCACGCGACGCTGGAGAGGGAGTGCCGCAAATGAACATGCCGTCGATCGCGCGCCTGGCGCTGCAGTGGGGTGCGGTGGCCGCTGCGCTGGGGATGCTCAGCGGTGCCGGCTGCCAGAGCACCGGCCCCACGGTGATCAGCAACGAGTTGCCGTTCGACCAGGCCGTGATCGAGGCCACCGATGGCCTGGTGGCGCAAACGCAGAAGCTGCCCGCGTTCCTCGCCAAGGTCGAGGCCAAGGTCGCCAAGAAGGCGCTGATCATCGACCCGATGATCGATGCGGCTTCGGGCCAGCAGACGCGCGTCACGCGCCAGCTCGAGCAGAAGGTGTCCGACCGCCTGGGTAGCCAGCATCCGCAGTTCGAAGTGCTGCCGTTCCAGGCTGCGAGCCTGGCGCGCGCGCAGTACCTGTTGACCGGCACGATGGTGCGCAGCGCCGGCGGTGCCGCCAGCGGCGCGCGCAAGCCGTTTCAGATCAATCTCGCGCTGGTGGAGCTGAGCACGCGCAGCGTGCTCGCGCAAGCCAGCGCGCTGGCGCGCGATGACGGCCTCGACGCCAGCCCAACCCCGTACTACCAGGACAGCCCCGTGCTGGTGAAGGACCAGGTGGTCGAGGGCTACATCCGCACCGCGCAGACGCCACCGGGCCAGCCGGCCGACGCCTACTACATCGAGCGCCTGAGCGCGGCGGTGTTGATCAACGACGGCACCAATGCCTACAACGCCAGCCAGTACCAGGACGCGCTGGGCCTGTATCGCAACGCACTGTCCACCTCGGCGGGCGAGCAGCTGCGCGCGCTCAATGGCGTATACCTCGCCAGTTGGAAGCTCGGCCACACCGCCGACGCCGAACAGGCCTTCGGCCGTGTGGTCGCATTCGGCCTGAGCCAGCGCAACCTGGGCGTGAAGTTCCTGTTCAACCCAGGCAGCACCGAGTTCTGGTCGGACCCCAAAGTCAACGGGCCCTATGCGCTGTGGCTGCGCCAGATCGCGCGCCAGGCCAGCGCGGCCAAGGTGTGCATGAACGTGGTCGGCCACACCAGCCACACCGGGTCTGAACAGACCAACGACCGCCTGTCGCAAGCGCGCGCCGCCGTGATCAAGCAAAAGCTCGATGCCGATGCGCCCGATCTGGCCACCCGCACCAGGGCCAGCGGCATGGGCTGGCGTGAAAACATCATCGGCACCGGCACCGACGACGTCAGCGACGCGCTCGACCGGCGCGTCGAGTTCAAGATCGTCAACTGCTGACTTGTTCGTCGTCGCGGATCACCGGGCGGCCCACAACATGCCGCGCTCGATGATCGTGCGCATCGACGGGTGGTCGAACTCGGCGGCCACGTGGCCGAGCGCGCTGTAGAACACGCGGCCGCTGCCGTGCCGCCGCTTCCACACCGCCGGCATCACCACGCCCTCAATCCATGGCGCGTGCTGGCCGCCGAAGGTCGTGGTCGCCAGCACCTCATTGGACGGGTCGACGTGCATGTAGTACTGCTCGGAGCGGTAGTCGAAGTCGTCCAGCCCCTGCATCACTGGGTCGTCGCAGCGTGCGACGTTGACGCGGAAATCGATGATGCCGCCCGGGTGTGCGACCCACTGGCCGCCGGTGATGAACTGGTAGTCGACCGAGTCGCGGAACGCATCGCACATGCCGCCGTGGAAGCCGGCCATGCCCACACCCGCGCGCACCGCGTCGCTCAGGTTCGTCGCCTCGGCCTTCTCGATCTTGGCCATCGTATAGATCGGCACGATCAGGTCGAGGTTCTTCAGCGCCGGGTCGGCGAATGCCTGCGTGCTGGTCGCGAAGCGCGCCTCGAAGCCGTGCGGCTTCAGCAGCCCGGCAACGATGTGCGCGCAGGCCTCGGGCTCGTGGCCAGCCCAGCCACCCCAGACGATCAAGGCTTGTTTCATGGTGTCGTTTCCGGTGTTCAGTCGAGACCTGCGGGCGACAACGGCGCGGGCCGCGGCGGGCGGCTGGCGATGGCAACGTGGCGGCCGCTGTCGGACGAGACCTGGAAAGCCTCCATCACTTCGAGCACGTGCAGCGCAAGATCGCCCGAGCAGCGCTGCGGCCGCTCGTTGCGCAACGCGAGCGCGAAGTCGGCGACGCCGATGCCGCGGTAGTTGCCGTCGGCGTAGCCGTGCGCGATCGGCTGCGCCTGCCAGGCACCTTCACCAGCGCGCGTGAGCTCCACCGGGCCGCCGAAGTGGTTGGGGTCGGGCACCATCAGGCTGGCCTCGGTGCCGTACAGCTCGATCGGCGCGTGGCGGTGCTTGGGCACGTCGAAGCTGGTGGCCATCGAGATCACTGCGCCGTTTGCGAACTCGAGCGTGCCGGCGACATGCGTGGCCACCTCGACTTGAATTGTCTGACCCCGCAGCGGTTCGCTGGTGATCGTGCGCTGCGCGCGCGCGCGCGAGGTGATGCCGGCCACGCGCGCAACCGGCCCGATCAGGTTGACCAGCGCGGTGATGTAGTACGGGCCCATGTCGAGCATCGGCCCGCCGCCCGCGGCGTAGTAGAAGGCTGGCGCCGGGTGCCAGCGCTCGTGGCCCGGGCACATGAAGAAGGCCGTGCCGGCGACCGCGCGGCCGATCGCGCCGGCGTCGACGAGTTGCCGGCACGCCTGATGGCCGCCGCCGAGGAAGGTGTCGGGCGCGCAGCCCACGCGCAGGCCGCGGCGCGCTGCGGCGTCGATGAGGCGGCGCGCGTCGGCGACGTTCAAGCCCAACGGTTTTTCCGAGTGCACATGTTTGCCGGCGGCGATGGCCTGCAGTCCGACCTCGACATGGGCCGCAGGGATCGTCAGGTTAACGACGATCTCGATCGCATCGTCGCGCAGCAACTCGTCGACCGTGCAGGCGCGCAGGCCCAGCGGCGCGGCGGCGGCCCGCGCGGCCTCGGGCTTCAGGTCGGCCAGCGCACGGATCTCGAGAACGGGAAATCCCGCCATCGCCTTCAGGTAGGCGCCGCTGATATTGCCGCAGCCGATGATGCCGGTGCCGACTTTGCTCATGGATCTCAGCCCTTCAAAGAACCCGCGGTCAGGCCCGCGACGATGTGCCGCTGCGCGGCGAAGAACATCACGATGACCGGCACGATGGTCAGTGTGATGAAGGCGAGCACCAGGTGCCAGTCGGTCGAATACTCGCCCTGGAACGCCATGATGCCCAGCGGCCAGGGGTACAGCGACTCGCGGTTGAGCACCACCAGCGGCAGCAGGTAGCCGTTCCAACTGTGCACGAAGGTGATCACCGCCACCGTCGCGAGAATCGGCCGCGCCAGCGGCAGCACGATGTGGCGGAAGAAGGCGAAGTAGCCGCAGCCGTCGATCAGCGCGGCGTCGAACAGATCACCCGGCAACTGGCGGAAGTAGTTGCGGAACAGCAGGATGCTCGCCGCCAGCCCGAAGGCGACCTGCGGCAGCACCACGCCCCAGTAGGTGTCGAGCAGGCCGAGGTCGCGGATCTTGATGAACAGCGGCAGGATCGCGGTGGCCGCCGGGAACATCAGCCCGAGCAGCAGGTAGTTGTAGAGAAAGGTCGAGCCGAAGAACCTGACGTGCACGAACACGAAGGCGGCCATCGCCGAGATCGCGACTGTCAGCACCACGGTCAACACGGCGATCACCAGCGAGTTGCCCATCAGCCGCCAGTAGCGGCCGCCGGCGAGGATGTCCCAGTAGTTCTGCCATTGCCACGACGCCGGCAGCCCGAACGGATCGACACGCAGGTCACCCAGCGTCTTGAAGCCGCCCAGTGCGGTGGCCACCAGCGGAATCAGCACCAGCGCCGCGACGACGAACAGCACCGCCTGGCGGAACACCGGGTTGATGACGACCGTGACGGCGCCGGTCGAATCGTGTTGCGCGTGCTCAGTCATCGCGCATCAGCAGCCGCTTGTAGCCGAACGCGAAGCTCACGCAGATCACGAACAGCACCACGCCGACCGCGCTGCCGAAGCCGATCTGCATGCGCGTGACGCCGAAGTTGTACAGGTACGTGACCATGGTCTGCGTGCTGTTCGACGGCCCGCCCTTGGTGAGCGGCATGATCAGGTCGAACAGCTGGAACGAGCCCAAGATCGCGAAGAACACCGACAGCCGGATCGTCGAGCCGAGCAACGGCACGGTGACGCGGCTGAAGCTCTGCCAGGCGGTGGCGCCGTCGATGCGCGCCGCCTCGTAGAGCGTACGGTCGATCTGCTGCAGCCCGGCGATGTACAGGATCATGTGGAAGCCGAAGTACTTCCACACGATGACGACGAGGATCGCGGTCATCGCCCAGTCGGGGTCGGCGAGCACCTGCGGCGGTGCGGCGCCGAAGCTCGACCAGATCTTGGCCAGCAGGCCGTAGTCGCCGTCGTAGACGAAGCGCCAGATCAGCCCAGCCGCGATCTCGGCCAGGACGTAGGGCATGAAGAAGATCAGCCGGAAGCCGTTGGTGCCGCGCAGCCGATCGGCCAGCAGCACCGCCAGGCCGAGCGCGAGCGGCAACTGCACCAGCAACGACACGCCGATGATCAGCCCGTTGTTGATGAGCGCGGTGCGGAAGTCGGCGTTGTCGAGCAGCAGCCGAAAGTTGCGCAGGCCGACGAACTCGCTCGGGCTGCCATAGCCGTTCCAGCGAAAGAAGCTGTACCACCCGGCCTCGGCCATCGGCAGCGCGACCAGCAGTGTGAAGAGCAACAGCGCCGGCGGCAGGAACAACAGCATCACCGCCACCCGCCCACCGATCGGCGGCCCGGGCTCCTCGAGCCGACGCCACCAGCCCGCGAGCCCGCGTGTGCGCGGCGGCAGGGTGGCAGCGGAGCTGGGCACGCGGTGCCGGCGCGGCAGCGGCGGTCAGTTGGCCAGCTGCCAGGCTTGCTGGACTTTGTTGGCCGCGTCGACGGGCGTGACGCGTCCGGCCGCGAGGTCGGCCGAGATGTCGTTGACCACGGCGCCCACCGAAGGCCCGAGCATCTGGTCGTAGAACAGCTGGTGGTACTTCGAGCGGCCCACGTTCTCGGCCATCATGCGCAGCAGCGGCCGCTTTATCACTTCGGTGGCGCCGTTGACCACCGGGATGTAGTAGCCGCGCTCGGCGGCCAGACGCTGGTTCTGCGCGTCGGTGAAGAACTTCAGAAACTCGGCGGCCTCCTTCGGCGAGCCCTTGGTGACCAGCCAGCCGTTCATGCCGCCCAGCGTGTCGTCGGGCGCGCCCTTGCCGCCAGGCACGCTGGGGAATGCGAACCAGCCCATCTTGTCGTCGGGGATGCCGATCTTGTCGGCCGCGTTGGCCTTCATCGTGTTCAACAGGCCGTTGAGCATCAGCATCATCGCGCCCTTGCCGTCGCCGAACTGGCCGGCCGACTGCGGATACGTCGCGGCCAGGTAGCCGGCCTGGAAGGGCTTCAGGTCGGCCAGCTCCTTGAACATCTCCCCGGCGCGCACGAATGTTTCGCTCGCAAAGCCCTTGCCCTCGCCGCGCAGCGCGGCGTCGAACGCCGGCTTGCCGCCGATGCGGATTGCCAGGTGCGACCAGTAGAAATGCAGCGGCCACTTGTCGGCGCCGCCGGTGACGAGCGGCGTGATGCCGGCTGCCTGCAGCTTCTTCACCGCTGCCAGCAGGTCGGCCCATGTCTTGATCGTGTTGCCGTCGACGCCGGCCTTGGCGAACAGATCCTTGTTGTAGAAGAAGCCGACCTGCGAAGTCAGCATCGGCACGCCGTAGACCTTGTTGTCGATCGTGTAGACGCTCAGCGCCGCGGGGTTGAAACGATCGCGCCACCCGCTGTTCACCGGCGCGGTGATGTCCTCGATCACGCCGGCCTTCACCTGCTCGCGCAGCACACCGCCGGCCCAGCTGTAGATGATGTTAGGCCGCTCGGGCGACTGCAGCAGCGTGGTCAGCTTCTTCTTGAACGACTCGTTCTCGAGGTACTGCATCTCGACCGTCGTGCCCGGATTGGCCGCCTCGAAGCGCCTGGCGACGTCGGCGTAGAACGCGGCGACATCGGGGTTCTGCTCGATGTGCAGCCAGCGCACCGTGGCAGCCTCGGCCGAAACCGTGAGCATCGAGCACAGCGCCGCGGCGGCGACCAGCAGCTTCGTACGCGTCATCGAAGCCTCACTTTGTTTGACGGTCGAACCAATCGTCGCATCGGCGCGCCACGACCGTAATTGGGGAATCCACCATCGACCCGCACCAGGCGGCGCTGCACACGTCGCTGCGCCGGCGAGCTGCTAGTGCAGCTTGACCCGCGGCTCGGTGCGCCGCGTCAGCAATCGCGACGCAGTGCCGAGCGAAGTGCGCCACCAGCCGTGCACCGCGAGCTCGTGCAGCTTGTACAGCGACAGGTACATCGCGCGCGCGAACAGGCCTTCGACCCACAGGTTGCCACCCACCAGCGAACCCATCAGGTTGCCCACTGTCGAATGCTGGCCCAGCGACACCAGTGAGCCGAAATCGCGGTAGCGCCAGGGCTTGAGCGTTTGCCCTCTCAAGTGCCGCGGCAGTTGCGCCGCCAGGTGCGACGCCTGCTGGTGCGCGGCCTGCGCGCGCGGCGGCACGTTGCCGGTGTGGCCGAGCCACGGCGTGGCGGCGCAGTCGCCGATGGCGAACACCGCGTCGTCGCGTGTGGTCTGCAGCGTCGGGCGCACCACGAGTTGATTCAGCGCGTTGGATTCCAGGCCGTCGAGCTCGCGCAGCCACTGCGGGGCTTTCACACCGGCCGCCCACACCACCAGATGCGCCGGCACGAACACGCCGCCGGCCAGCTCCACGCCGTCGGCGTGCACCGCGCTCACCTTGGTGCCGCAGCGCAGTTGGATGCCCAGGCTCTTGAGCAATTCGGCCGCGGCGTTGGCAATGCGCTCGGGCAGTGCAGGCAGGATGCGCGGGCCGGCTTCGATCAAATGGATCTGGATGTCGCGCTCGGGGTCGATCTGGTCCAGCCCGTAGGTCACCAGCAGGCGAAACGCCTTGCGCAACTCGGCCGCCAATTCCACGCCGGTGGCGCCGGCACCGACGATGGCCACCGCCACCTGGTGCGGCCCGGCGGCCGTGCCTTGCACGTGGGCACGGATGCAGGCGTTGACCATGCGCACATGAAAACGCTCGGCCTCCTCGGGCGTCTCGAGCGCGATCGCGTGCTCGTGCACGCCCGGCGTGCCGAAGTCGTTGGTGTGGCTGCCGGTGGCGAGCACCAGCGTGTCGTAGCCGCGCGTGTACGGCGGCGTGATCGGGGTGCCCTCGTCATCGAGCACCGGTGCCACCTGCACCTCGCGGCGGGCCCTATCGAGCCCTGTCATCTGGCCGAGCCGGTAGCGGAACCCGTTCCAGTGCGACTGCGCGAGGTAGTCGATCGCGTGATCGTGGATGTCGATGCTGCCGGCGGCGATCTCGTGCAGATGCGGCTTCCAAAAATGGGTACGCGCCTTCTCGATCAGCGTGACGTGCGCGCGGCCGCGCTTGCCGAGGCGGTTGCCAAGCCGCGTGACCAGCTCGAGCCCGCCGGCGCCGCCGCCGACGACCACGATGCGATGCAGGCCGTTGGCGTTGTGATCCATGGCACGTTCCGGAGCGAGTCGTTTCGTGCATTGTGGTGCCACGGTACGCGCCCACCCACGCGCAGCCGCCATGGCATCGGCCGCGCGGCACGCGAACCACCGGCGCAACACCGTCGAATCCGGTGTCGGGCTTGGCGAACCAGTTCACGCTCCGGCTGCTTCGAAAAAGCGCCATGTTGGCGTTCACTCGTAGCATGGCCCCTTGCCTGCATTGGAGCAGGCGCGGGGGATTGCCATGGGTTTGACGAGACGACGCCTGTGCGAAGGCGTCCTGGTGGCCGCGGCCCAGCCGACACTGACGCTGGCCTCCGACGGCGACATCGTGGTCGGCCAGGTCGGCCCATTCACCGGCATCCCGGTGCCCGATGCGCTGCAACTCAACCAGGGCATCAAGGCCTGCTTCGCGCAGGTCAACGAGCGCGGCGGCATCGGCGGGCGCAAGGTTGCCTTCTTCGACCTCGACGACACCTATTCCGGCGACGGCTTCGCCAAGGCCTTCGGCCAAGCGATGCAGCGCAAACCCGTGGCCCTGCTCGACCCGGTGGGCTCGGCGGCGCTCAAGCGCATGCTCGACGACAAGATGCTCGACCAGTCCGACGTGATCGTGCTCAACGCGATCCCAGGCGCCGAGGCGCTGCGCAATCCGGGGCATCCGAAGCTGTTCCACATTCGCGCCGGCGACCGCCAGCAGATCGAGAAGATCGTCGCTCATGCGGTGACGCTGGGCGTCGGCGAGCTCGCGGTGCTGTATCACAACATCGTGATCGGCACTTCTGGCCTGTCGATGACGCAGGCGGCGGCCGCAGCCAGCGGCAAGCTGAAGATCCTGCCGTTCGAGGCCACCGCCGAGATCCCCAGCCTGGCCGCCGCGGCCAAGAACGTGGTCAAGTCCGGCGCCAAGGCGGTGCTGGTGGTCGGTGCGCCGCGCTTCATGGCCGACGGCATCGCACAGCTGCGCGCCGCCGGCGCCGCCAGCCAGTTCGTGTTCGCGCTGTCGTACGTGCCGGCCGGTCTGGTGGCCAAGGTGGCGGGCGAAGGCTCGCGCGGCGTGGCGCTGGCGCAGACCTATCCCAACCCGATGGGCATCTCATCGCCGCTGCAGCGCGAGTTCCATGCGGCAATGAAGCAATCGTTCCCCGAGGTCACCAGCTACACCTCGTTCCACCTCGAGGGCTACATCAGCGCCCGCGTGTTCGCCGAGGCGGCTCGGCGCAGCAAGGACGTGACACCCGAGGGCGTGGCCAAGTCGCTGCGCGCGATGGGCGAGTACGACATGGGGGGCTTTCGCGTCAACTTCGCGCGCAACAACACCGGTAGCGGCTTTGTCGACATCGGCGTGGTCAACGCCGATGGCCGGTTGATCTACTGAGCCCGTTCAGGTCACGCGGCCAAACCACCACAGGCTCAAGCCTGCTGCCGCGACGGCGAGCAGCGCACCCAGCGCCGCGAACATCGCGGTGATTTCGGTTTCGCGCTTTTCCACTACCAGCTTGCTCGACAGGCCGTCGTACACCTTCTTCAGGTCTTCGGCGGTGCCGGCGAAGAAGTATTCGCCACGGGTCAGCAGCGCCACTTGCTTGAGAGTCTCTTCGTCAAGGCGCACGCGCATGCTCCAGCCCTCGAAGCCGATGATCTCGCCTTCCTTGGTGCCCATGCCCACGGTGTAGATGCGCACGCCGCGATCGGCAGCGAGTTTGGCCATCTCCAGCGTGTCGGGTCCGGTGGTGCGTTGCCCATCGGTCAGCAGGATGATCGCAGCCGAGTTATAGGAGCCGGGCTCCACCGGCTTGAAAGCGGGCTTGTCTTCGCGCTTGTCGCCGAACCCGGGCGGCATTGGCCTCGCGCCGGTGATCTGCGACAGGTCGAAGCCGGCGTCTGGGAACAGCGTGGCCAGCGACAGCACGATGCCCGAGCCGATCGCGGTGGCACGCTGCAACTGGAAGCGGTCGATCGCCGCGATCACGTCTTCGCGGCTCAACGTGGGGGCCTGCACGACCGCAGCGGTGCCGGCGAATGACACCACGCCGACTCGCACCGTGCTCGGCAGGTCACTGACAAATTTCTTGGCGGCCTCCTGCGAGGCCACGATGCGGCTGGGCTTGATGTCGGTGGCGCGCATGCTGCCCGACACGTCCATCGCGAGGATGATGGTTTCCTGCTGCGACGGCAGCTTGATCACCGCCGTGGGCCGCGACACCGCGACCATCAACACCAACAGCGCCAAGCCCAGCAACGCGGGCGGTAGATGGCGGCGCCAACCCGGGCCCTTGCCGAGTGCCTGCTTGACCAGCGCGACGCTGGCAAAGCGCACCGTGCTTTTCTTGCGCCGGTGCAGCAGCCACAGGTACAGCAGCACCAGCAGCGGCGCCAGCAGCACAGCGGCCCACAGTGCCTCAGGCCACAGGAACTTCATGATGCGATTCTCGCGCGATCGGGGCCGCCGCGCCGCGCAGATGTGCCGGCATGTGCGCGCCGCTGCGCTGGCGCGCTCGCTGGCGGCGCAAGGCGACGAAGCGCAGCAGCGAGTCGAGCAGGTCGTCGTGGGTGGCCAGCTCGAGCGTGTCGACCTGCGCCTTGCCGAGCGCCGCGCGCAAGTCGGCCTCGTGCTGCGCGGCCAGCGCCTCGAAACGTTGACGAAACGCCGGGTCGTTGGTGTCGATGAACAGCTGCTCGCCGCTCTCGGCGTCTTCGAGGGTGACCAGGCCGACGTCGGGTAGCTTCAGCTCGAGCGGGTCGTACAGCCGCACGGCCAGCACTTCGTGACGGCGCGCCAGCCGGCCCAGCGCCTCTTCCCAGCCGGGTGTGCTGATGAAGTCGGACACCACGAACACCATCGAGCGGCGGCGGATCAGCGTGTCGGCTGACTTCAGCAGATCGGCCAGCACCGTCTGGCGTGGCGGCGGTGCGCCGCGGCGCGAGCGGCGCGGGGCCGCAGCGGTGGGGCGCTTGCGCATGCGCTGGATCAATTCGAGCACGTGGTTGCGGCTGGCGCGCGGCGGCAACATGCCGTCGACGCGATGGCCGTACATCAGCGCACCGACGCGGTTGCCGTGGCGCGTGAGCAGCCGCGCCAGCACCGCGACGAAGCCTTCTGACACCGACAGCTTGGTGCGTTCGTTGGAGCCGAAGTCGACCGAGCCAGAGAGATCGAGCAGGAACCACGCGGTGAGTTCGCGGTCTTCGGTGAACTGCCGCACGTGCGTCTCGAGCAGCCGCGCGGTGACGTTCCAGTCGATGTGGCGCACGTCGTCGCCATGTTGATACACCCGCAGATCGGCCAGGTCGAGCCCGGCGCCGCGCCACAGCGTGCGGTAGTCGCCTTGCAGCAGGCCGTCGAGGCGGCGAATCACCGT
>JBIODO010000053.1:0-14404 GCA_044445225.1 Burkholderiales bacterium | reverse complement strand
TTTCCTTATCTTGGGGGCTGCCTGCTTGGGTGCCTCCACGCCATCTTTCAGCGCCACATGGTGGAGGATGGCGGCGCCTGCATGCGCGGCGGCCAACCACATCAGCGTGTCGCCGAGAAAACCGTGCACGTCGCCCCAATCGGCCAGCTTGGCCACCGCGGAGCCGGCGACTACCGGTATGCGATCGACGCGCAGGCCGCCGAGCAACGTGAGCGGATGGCCTTCGCCGCCGAGCCCCAGGATGGCGGTGATCGGCAGCAGCACCATCAACGCCCACAGCACGCCGTGCATCAGCTTCGCCGCGAGTGCCATCCATGCGGCCATGGCGAAATGCGGCGGGGTCGGCCGCAGGGCGATCCACAGCAGCCGCGCCGCCGTCAGCACGAAGACCAGAATGCCCAGTGATTCGTGCCACACGATGTCGCTGCGCGTCGCCGGATCAACGCCGTCGCGCATGAGGCGGCCAAAGTTTTCCGGCCCGAGGACGAATGCGACGGTGACGATGACGGCCGTGATCCAGTGAAGGATGCGGCTGGGCGCGTCGTAGTGGGTGGTCTCGGCGTGCGGCACTTGTGGCTCCAGGCTTCGCGGGCATTGTGGCGCCGGCGCTGAATGAGATGAAGATCTGGATCAAGTCGTGCCGCTTGACCGCCCGCCGCCGGACCCTGGGGCGCCGAGCCACTTGCGGGACACTCCGCGCAGACCTCCGCGCGCAGTCCAGCGATGATCGGGCGCCAGCAACAAAGCACCGACTCCGAAATGAACACGAGAAACCAGACACTGGTCAATCAGCTGATCGGATTCTTGCCTGTGCCACCGGTCGCCCTCGCGCTCGTCGTGGCAGCCGTGCTCCTGCTGCCGCTGTTGCTGGTGGCCTATACGCAGGGTCAATCCGCAGCTGTCGCGCCGCAAGGCCTGTGGCGCCTGGCGATGGCACCCGCGCTCATTGCCTTCATCCTCGCGGTCCATCCATGGCTGCAGAGTCGCTGGCGGCTGGCGATCGACGCACTGCGGCCTCTCTCCCTGCAACCCGACATCGTCGACCACGCCTTCTTGGCTTTTCGCCTTGGCGCGTGGGTCGCACTGCTCATCGGTGCAGCGTTGGCCATCTGGATCAGCCATTCCATGCGGGTCGCCGGGTGGCTCTTCATCTACACGCTCGCCACGAACATCGCCTTGTTCGGCCTGTTGGCGCTTGTCATCTACGATGGCCTGCGTCGAACGAGGCACCTCAAGCGGGTGGTGGCGGCAGGTCTTGCGCTGGATCTGTTCGACCGCCACTTGCTGACACCGCTGGCCCGCTTTGGCCAGAGCGTGTCGTTGACGTTCGTCGGCGGCATCTCTCTCAGCCTGCTCTTCCAGTCCGCCGCGAGTCTGTACTCGATGCAATCGCTGGTGATCTATTCGATCCAGATCGCCGTCGCCCTGACCCTGTTCTTCTCGTCGATCTGGAGCATCCACGTCGCGCTGGTGGTCGCGCAGGAACGCGAACTGACCGGCATTCGCCAACACTTGAGTCGGTCCCGTGGCGAGTTGCGACGACACCTCGCACAGGCCGGTTCCGCGTGCGGCGCTGAAGACGCCGCGAGGCTCTACGACCCACTGGTCGTCTTCGGCACGTACGAGCGGCAGGTGCTGGAAGCGTCCACCTGGCCCTTCAACCCGCAAATCGTCAAGCAGGTCGCGGCATCGCTGGTCGCGCCGATCCTGATCTACGGGATCAAGGTTGCCGTCGGGCTGTCGGGCCAGTGATCAAGACCTGATTCGCACCGAAGCCGCGCTGCGATCGGTCTCACCGTGGAACACGGCTTCGATGTTGTTGCCATCGGGATCCAGCACAAACGCCGCGTAGTAGCCCGGGTGATACGCGCGTTCGCCGGGAGCGCCATTGTCCCTGCCGCCATGCGCCATTGCGGCCTGGTAGAACGCATCCACCATCGCGCGGTCTTGCGCCTGGAACGCGATGTGAAGGCGTCCGGTCAGTTGGCCCTGCACCTGCTCGCTGTCACGCGCCCCTATGTACAGCTCGTCTGCCCAGAAGTCACGCCCGTCGGACTCCATAGGGATCTTCAGCACGCCGAAGACGGCGCTGTAGAAGGCCTTGCTGGCAGCCAGATCCCGAACCACCAGCCCGATGTGGTCGATCAGGCGGCCACAGTGCCATTCTCGTGTCGCCATGAAACGCTCCAGGTAATTTGTGGTCGGAGTGCCTTGACTCGGGAGTTTCGGTCAGCGCGGCTGCGCAGGGGGCTGCCCCGAGCGCGGCGAACGAGGCCCGTACAGCACACCCTCGGGCCCGCTGATGAGGCGCGCGCTGGCGGTGCCGGAGTAGTTGTACGCCGCATCGGTCACGCTGCCGGCGATCTGCATTACCAGCGCCTGCACCAGCAACCCGACGAGACCCTGACTCTGCTGCTGCTGTTCGGCCGACGAAGCGCGGGCTGTCCCTTCCCACAACAGCGCGCCGTCGCGCAGGTCGACCAGCCTGGCGTTCACCTGCACCGCCGTTTCGCTGTAGAGCACGCGGTAGCTAGAGCCGTACTCGCGCACTGTCAAATACAGTGCCGCATCCGCACCAAAGAACTGCCGCAGCTTGTCCGCCGGAATTTGCTGCGCGTCGTGCGAGGTGGTGACGCCGTTCTGCTTGAATGTCTCGTCGGCGAGCGTCACCGGCACCACGTAGTAGCCGGCTTCGGCCAGCGGCCGCGTGACGCTCGACCACACCGCCGGCGTCGCCTTGACATCGGGCGACTCGTTCAGCGGCGGCAACACGAGGATCGACGCGGGGTGCGCACGCTGGAATGCCGAGTAGTCCTTGGGCGGCTTGCTGGCGCAGGCGCCGAGCAGCAACGGCCCCAGCAGTGCACCGATCAGAGCCAAGCGTTTCATGCAGCCGGCTCCTTCGTCTGAAGGTCACCCTTCGGCGGCTCGACCTTCGCTGCGCCGAGCCGCCGGAGCAGTTGATCCATGTACACCGTCGACTCGGGGAACGCGGCCTTCTCGGCGTTCCAGAGCTCCATCGCGCGGCCGGGATTGCCCACACTCAGGTACAGCATCCCGAGGTGCGCACGCAAGCCCGGCGGCAACTGCGCGTTGGCGGCCCGCGCCTTCTCGGCGTGTGCCTCGATCTCCTGGATCTGCTGATCGGGGCTGATGCCCTCGCGCAGCAAGTACACGTACTGCTGACGCGGATACGTCTCCCACATGTACAGCGGCGCGCCGCTCTGCGCACAGCCCGCGAGCCCAAGGACGAAGACGACCGAACCGAGGCGGCCTGGCGCCATGCGGATCAGTTGGTTCCCCACTTGCTGGAGTCGCGGGCGACGACAAGGTTGTCCACGGCATCGCGCATCGCCAGATCGAGCACCTTGCCATTGAGCGTGGCGTCGTAGCCCGCCGTGCCGCCGAAGCCGACCACCTCGCGCGTAGACAGCTCGTACTCGCCGGCCCCGCGCGCCGAGTACACCACCTCGGAGGTGCGCGTATTGACGACGTTCAGCGTGATCTTGGCGTACGCGACCTGCGAGCGGCCGCGGCCGAGAACGCCGAAGAACTGCTGATCTCCGACCTCCTTGCGGCCGAACTCGGTGATGTCGCCGGTGATCAGGAAGGAAGCCCCGCGCAAGGCTTGCGCAACACCCTGAAGCTTCGCCTCCTGGCTGATCTCGTTCATGTTCTCTCGCTCGAGCACGGTAAAGCGCTGCGACTGCTGCAGGTGCGCGACCAACGACGTCTTCGCCTGGCTGCCGAGTCGATCGATGCCGTCGGAGAACACGCCCATCATGTAGTTGGAGCGGTTGTCGAACTTGCCCACCGCCACCGGGATGCGCGGGCCCTGCGCAGGCGTGCTGGCCGCCTGGACCTTGGCCACCTCGACAGTTCGCGAGGATTCGGTCGCGCAACCGGCCAAGAGGAAGGCGACAGACAAGACAACGATCGGGAGCGTCCCTTTGATCATGGGAATAACCTCTTCAGCATCTCCCCGCATGATGCGAGGCGACTAATCCTACATTGCTGGTCGGCCGCGGTCCCCCTCGGAGCTCTCTACAATGCGGCTCGGTGCATGGAGGATTCATGAAGATCGGTCTTCGTTTCATGGCAGCGATGGCTGCCGTCTTGGCCGCACTGTTCATCGGCGGCTGCAGCACACCAATGGGCGGGTCATCGGTCAAGTATTCGTACGACCCAGTGTTTGGTTTCCCTGGGGCAAAGACTTACCGCTGGGCCGAATCCGGGTCGTCGTACGGTTGGGACCCGCTGATGGAAGCCAACGTGCGATTCCTTTCGGATCCGTTGTTAGCGGGCAAGGGTTTGACAAAGACCGACCAAGCAGCGTTGAGCATCTCGATTCGCTATGAGTCGAGCGGCTATAGCTATGAACTGCGTGCCTTGTCCTTGAACGTTTACAGGGCCGACACCAATCAGATTGTGTGGCGGGGCTCGGCCATCGGGACGATCAAGACAGATGCCGCCTCCGGTGATCTGTCGGCTGCGGTTCAGGGCATCCTGGCCAACTTTCCCGCGTCAAAGTAGTTTGGGCTTGATGGTTGGCGGGGTAGGTCTCGGTGGGTCACACCGTCTTGCCCATCCACCCCAACACATCCGCCGTCACTCCATCGCGATTCGTCTCGTTGAGCACCTCGTGCCGCGCGCCGGGGTAGTACCGAGTCTCGATGCGCGTGAGCCCCAGCGCCTGGTAGCGCTCCACCAGTCTGCGCGTGCCGGCGAGGTTTTCGCCCACGGGGTCGAGCTCACCCTGGATGATCAGCACCGGCAAGGTGGTGGGGATGCGCGCTTCGCGTTCCGGCTCGCGCATCTGCGCGAAGCCCACGAAGATGTCGCGCACGAGCTCGTTGGAGAAGGCAAAGCCGCACAGCGGATCGCTCACGTAGCGCTGCACCTCGGCAGCGTCGCGGCTCAGCCACTCGAAGCCGGTGGGTCCACCGAAGGGCTTGTTGTGGTCCTGGAAGCGGCTCGCCCACAGCGCCGAATCGCCCAGCGGCTCGCGGCGCGCCGCCTCGTCGAGCGCACGGATCGCTTCGGCCGGCGGCGGCGCGCGGTACGACGTGCCGCTCTGCACCAGCGCATCGAGCAAATCGGCGCGGCGCGTGATGAAGTCTTGCGCGATGAATGAGCCGAGGCTGTGGCCGAACAGCACGAGCCTGGCGCCCGGGTGCGCGGCGCGCAGCCGCTGGCTGAGCGCGATCTCGTCGTCGACCATGCGGTTCCAGGCGTCGGGGCCGGCATCGCCCAAGCGGCCCGAGCGCAGCCGCGTGCGGCCGTGGCCGCGATGGTCGGTGGCGTAGACCACATGGCCGCTCGCGACGGCGGCGCGCGCAAAGCGGTCGTAGCGGCTGGCGTGCTCGGCGGCGCCGTGGATGATCTGGAGCGCCGCCTTGGGTGAGTCTTCCGGCAACCAGCGGACGTAGTGGATCGCCGCGCCGTCGACGGCGGCGAACTGCTGCCAGTCTGTTGCCATGAAACGCTTCTGGTAGTTGAGGGTCGGAGTGACGGAATCTACCAAGGGCTCCCCCGGGCCCTGCGCCGCTCAGCGCGTCAGTCGATAGATCATGAGCGCCGCGCGGATCGCGTTCTTCTCGATCGACTCCGGGTGCAGGTACTCCAACGGCGAGTGCGCGCCGCCACCCGTGGCACCCAGGCCGTCGAGGCCGGCGGCGTAGGGTGCTGCGAACTGCACGTCGCCGGCGCCGCGCGTCTCGGGGTTGCCGGCCTTCACGGGACGCCAGCCGAGCTCGACGCTGAGCTGCGAGTACATCTCCAGCAGCGCCTCGTTCGCCGGCGTGGCCGCCATCGGTGGATAGGCCTCGGAAAAAGCGATCGTCGCCGAAGTGCCGGGCAGACTCTTCGCCACGATCTCGCGCATGCGGCTGCGCGCGCGGTCACGCTGCTCGGCGGTGAGTGCGCGCAGGTCGCCGCGCGCCATGGCTTGGGGCGGGATCACGTTGCTCTTGCCTGCGGCCGTGCCGCGCGCCTCGGCGGGGTCGAACGCGACCTCGGTGCCGGCCATCATGACCCCGGCGCCGAACGTGAGCCCGGGCTCGATGAGCTGCTCGCGAAACGCGTTGACGATGCGCGCCAGCTCGTAGGCCGCGCCGTAGCCGGCATCGGGCGTGAAGATGCGCGACGAGTGCCCCTGCTTGCCGGCAACGGTGAGCACGCATCCGCCCGCGCCGCGCCGAGCGGTGGCCATCGATTCTTCACCGTGGACATCGAGCCCCATGCCCTCGAACGACAGCACGACGTCGCTCTGCTTGGCCATCTCCACCAGGTCGGCGCGGGCGCGGGCGCCGGGCTGACCGACGCTCTCTTCGTCGCCCGTCAACAGCACGCTGACCGTGGCACCGTCGAGCACGCCCACGCTCTGGAGCGCGCGCAGCGCCTCGAGCAGGATCACCACGCCGCCTTTCATGTCGGAGACGCCCTGGCCGCGAATGCGCGGCCCGTCGGGCTTCCACGGCGCCACCGGGCTGGTGGGTTCGAAGACGGTGTCCATGTGCCCGAGCAGCAGCACGCGCTTGCCGCGCGTGCCCTCGTGCTGCGCCGCCAGGTGGCCGGCGCGCGCCATCTCCGGCGGCATGTCGATCCAGCGGGTGGCAAAGCCCAACTCGTCGAGCTCGGCGCGAAACACGCGCCCCACACCCTTGACGCCCTCGACGTTGAGCGTGCCGCTGTTGATGTTGACCGAGCGCTCCAACAGCGCCAGCGCCGCCGGCGAGCGCGCCTTGACGGCTTGCACGATGCGGCCCTCGACCGGCGTGAGCTCGGCGTGCGCAGGGGTGACCACCAGCGCGAGCAGCAGGCCGAGCGCGGCCAGCGGGCGCGACGAACGCTTCATGTCGGGAGTCTCCTCGTCGGTGCCGGTTCATCCGGTTCACAAGGATAAGCGTCGTCTCCGGTTGTCGCGGCTGAGTGCGGACCCCCTTGCGTGCACCCGCCGCAGCGCAACCAAACGTCAGTGGTTGTCGAGGTTGCCTGGCTTGTTCAGGTACTCGCTGTCGGGGTCGAGCTTCTGCAACCGTTGCCGCGCGTCCTCCGGCGACACGCGCATGCCAGGGATGTCGTGTCCCCTGCCATCCGGGCCGCCCTTCAGCGTGGCATACATGCCATCGACCACCGCCTTGAACTGGTCGTCGCCGGTGTACAGGTCGTGCAGCTCCTTGTAGCCATCATTGGTGCCGTCGACCAGCTCGTCGATGATTTCCTTCTGCTGCTGCGTTGACACCGGATGGCCCTGCGCGGCCTCCATCCCGACCACCATTGCACGGAACTCGTCGAGAAAGCCCTCCGGTGTGCCGTTGGGGGTCTTGCCGTTGAGGAAGTGATTGGCCTCGTGGACCAGCGTGTCCACATACTCGTTGTCGCGCTCGGCCACGCGGCGGGTGCGCGGGTCGATGTTCATCGAAATGATGCCCGACCCGGCCTTGGACCAGCCGAAGTCGAACACGTGGTTGGGTCCGACGTCGGCGTAGTACAACTTCAGAGTGACGCGGCCCTGCAGCACATGGTCGAGCGAGTTGCGGATTGCGGTGCTGCCGGGGTGGGCGGCGCTCTGCGCCGAGACGTCGCCGAGGATCTCGACCATCGCCTGCGCCCGGTTGCCGCCCTCGGCCTCGCGGTACGAGCGTGTGCCGTGCAGCTGGATCATGTCGCGCAGCACCGCCGCACGGTCACTCGGGCTGAGCGCGGTGTAGTTCTTGCTGGCCAGCAGTTTCGCCAAGCCGTCGGCGAACGCGCGATCGGTGCTGCAAATCGACAGCAACCGGTCCTGCAGCGCGGCGTTGCCCAACGCCTGCACGCCGGGCTCCTGCGCCAGCCGCTGCAGCGCCGCGCCGAACCCGGGACCTTGCGCCGGTGCATTCGGTGCCCCGCCGCCGTTCGGCACCGGCGCGTGAAACGCGGCAACGCCGGGCTGCGGCAGCGCCACGGACGGCGTGCCGGCCAGGGCATGCATGCCGAGGTGAGGCGCAGCCCACTGGGTCAGCATCGCCAACGACGACGACGCGTTCGATCCATGCGCCGACACATCGGCTGCGAACGCCGGCGGCGCGTGCGCCGGACCGCCTTGCGCGCCGTCACCGGTGTAAGCGCCTGACGCGCTGTGGCCGGTGGAAGCGTCTGGCGCGGTGACGTCGTCGTGCGAGACCGGTGGCAGCGCGGTGCCGAGGCCAGTGGTTGGGGCGTTGCTGATGTCCATGGAAGCTCCTCGTTGCAGGCGTCGGCCCGCGCGGCAACCGGCGCCGCCGATGGCACCGGCTGAGAGCACATACGGTATGGTGGCGAGGCGCGACGAGCCAGTTCGGGCAGCACGCAGTTGGGAGCATCCCTAGCTGGGAGTGCTGCGCAGGCGCGGCCGCTAATGCGGCTCGATCGACGCAACGCCGACATTCGCAACGTCGGTGAGCGCGCTGGCCGCCGGCGCGGCGTAGATGATCTGTGCGGCAGGCCTCGTTGCCTGGTTCGCCGCCGCGCAGACCAAGACGACGCAAACCGACGAGAGCAGCATGATCACGATGGTCCCGGCGAGGTCGATGCGCTCTGTTCGAGCCGACGTGCGCGCCAGTTTGGTTGCTTGCATGATTTCCCCCGATCAGTCCGAATTCGGCGCCTCAATGCGTTGCATTGAACCTCGAGGCCTCCAAGCGGAGAAGTTGGGACACCAACCAATGGGACACCTACTAGCTGGGACCACTGCGGCGCGCAGAAGACGGCAACCCTGCTGCTGACCAAGAAGTGGCTCGCCAGTACGATCGGCAAACAACCATGCCCGAACTCGCACACTGGACCGTGGTACCCGACACGCCGGGCGACATCGCCGCCGTGGCGCGGCAATGCCGCAAGCTCGTCACCAAGCGCGCGCTGTTCGCGGCGGGCGTGGCGGCGGTGCCGCTACCAGGCATCGACTGGCTCACCGACGTGGGCGTGCTGTTGAAGGTGATTCCCGAGATCAACGAGAAGTTCGGCCTGACGCCCGAGCAGATCGATCGGCTCGCGCCGGATCGGCGCGTGGCCGTATTCAAGGCGATCTCGGCCGGCGGCAGCGTGCTGATCGGCCGGCTCGTCACGCGCGACCTGCTGCTGGCCGTGCTGAAGGTGGTGGGCATCCGCCTGACGGCCGGGCAGGCAGCCAAGGTGGTGCCGATCGCCGGGCAGGCGGTGTCGGCCGCGTTGACGTTCTCGGCGCTCAAGTACGTGTGCGAGCAGCACATCAGGCAGTGCATCGCGGTGTCGCGGCAACTCGCGCTGCCCGCTCCGCAGCGCTGACGCGCAGCCGGCGCTGACGCTCCATCCCGCCTCGACCCGCGCGTTGGATGGATCTATTGCACGATGCGTCTCGCTGATACCTTGATGCGTTCGGCGGTATCGCCATCGCCGAAGCAGGCCATCGCCGCCTGGCGCTCCAGCTCGAGTGCCGAAGCCAGTTGTCCGCTCAACTGGACATTGATCACGCGCTTGAGTTGCGTGGTTGCCAGCGTCGAGCGCGACGCCAGCTCTCGCGCGAGCGCGAGGGCGGCGGGCAACAGCTCCGCGAGCGGCACGATCCTGTTCACGATGCCCAGCGCCTTCAGCGCCAGGGCATCCTGGCGCTCGCCGAGCACCATCAGCTCCATCGCCCGCTGGTGACCCACCATCTGCGGCAGCAGATGGGTCACGCCCCCGGTCACGAAGTGGCCGAGCGCCATCTCCGGAAAGAAGCACACCAGGTTGTCCGCCGCGACGACGAGGTCGCAGTTGAGGACCCACTCGAAGCCACCGCCGACGGCATAGCCGTGCACCGCGCCCACCACGAGCTTGGGGCCGAACATGATGTCGCGCGTGATGCGCTGGATGTTGCTGCAGGTCTCGGCGATGCCCGCCTCGCTGCTCGATTGCTCGCCGAACTCCTTGAGGTCGTCGCCGGCGCAGAAAGCGCGGCCGGCGCCGGTGAGGACGACGACCCGCGTGTCGGGATCCGTCTGCGCCTTGACGAGCGCCTCGTGCAGGTCCGACAGCAGCCCGGCTCCGATCGCGTTGAGTCGTTCGGGGCGATTCAGCGTGACGACACTGACCGTGCCGTCGTTGTTCAGCATGGCGTAACTCATGGTTTGGTCCTCTGGCGCGCACGATCGCAGTACGCAGCATCTCTTTCATTTGGGCATGGGCCTGGTCTCTGTGCGCACGAATTCAGCGTTAGCGCTGCAGCTCCATCACCGGGCCGACCCGCTCGCGGGCCACCTCCTCGGGATGGAAAGGCAAGCGCGGCCATTGCTTGGCCGAGAAGAGCCGCAGCTGATCGGCCGCGTGCGGCGAGGCCGGGTCGGACGACTGGCCGTAGGTCAGCAGCGCCTGCGCGCGCGGGCCCCGCTCGTCGAAGCCCACCACCTGGACGTAGCTGGTGCCGTAGTCGATGCGGTAGCCGCCTGCGGCCAAACCAGGCGGGCTGCCGCGCACCGCCTGCATGTTCAGCACGCCTTCGAACGGCTCGCCACCATGCAGCGCAATGGCCTCGTCCACGGTGCTCGGCCGCTGCACGCTGCCCAGCGGTGCATCGAGCGCGAAGCCGGCATCGCGCACCATCTTCACCGCCTTGGCCAGCGACTCCCAGATCTTGGCCGCCACGGCCGCATCGGCCATGTTCAGGCCGGTGGGCGTCTCCACCGGGCGCCGCACGTCGAAGGGCTGCCGGTAGACGTTGGGCAGCGCCTGCGCCTGGCGCCAGAACTCGCGGAACAAATGCGCGCCGCGCGCGCCGGCGTTGCTGCTGCGATCCCACGCGCGCAGCACCGCGCAGCCGTCGCGCAGCGCAGCGGCGTCGG
Source organism: Burkholderiales bacterium (assembly GCA_044445225.1). Classification (GTDB taxonomy): domain Bacteria; phylum Pseudomonadota; class Gammaproteobacteria; order Burkholderiales; family Burkholderiaceae_C; genus JAEUPI01. Next base: position 3,590 of record JBIODO010000053.1, on the reverse strand, counting down.
CCATCGCGTCGCTCACGCCCGCACATGCCGCGAGCAAGTCGGGCAGCACCTGCTGGCCGAGCAAGTTGCGGTTCTCGAAGAGTTGCCGCTCAATGCCCTCCGGCGTGGCCTTGCCAGCGGGGCCAGCGGCCAGCATGGCCGGGATCTCGATCAGGCTCGAACGGGTGCGCGCGTTGTCCACCCGCGCCGTGCCAACCAGCGGCGAGATGCCCTCGAAGCGCTGCGCCGGGTGCGTGTAGAAGAAGCTGTCGTTGCTGTTCATGACCCAGTCGCTGCGCACCGCGACCGGCAGACGCTCGATCGGCGTGATGCCGGGTGCGCGTGAAACCGGGTCGCGGCGCCAGTCGCAATCGCTGCGCGAACCGTCGAGCACGATCATGCCGGCGTTCTGCAGCCGCCGCGCCGCTTCGCTGGACGCGCAACGCTCGAGCTGCGCCGCATCCACATCGGGCACCACGCTGGCATCGGCATACAGGGCCTGGCCATGGCGGTCGGCGGCGATGGTGTTGACCCAGGGCGTGCCCAGGTTTCGCAGCGCATTGCGGATGTCGGCCACGCTGCCGGCGCGACCGTATTGCAGCCACTGGTCGAGGCCGCGCGCATTGTTGCGGTTGGCGTCCTGCAGCGCGAAGGCGACCTTGTCGGTCCAGTTCAGGCCGATGCGCGGCGCCTGGATCACCGGTCCGTAGCGCGTGCTCCACAGCGTGGTGCCGGCGAACTGGCGCGACGTCATCTTCTCGGCCCGTCCGTCGACGAGGTAGCTGGTGGGATCGCCATCGACCAGCTTCAGCTCGTGCAGCGTGAAACGCTTGCCGGTGGAGACGGTATGGCTCCAGGCCACGTCTTTGTTGAAGCCGATCACCACGATCGGTGAATTGCCGATGGTCACCCCCATCACATCGAGGCTGCCTGGAATGGTGACGTGCATCTGCCAGAAGCGGTTGGTGCCCTTCCACGGGAAATGCGGATTGCCCAGCAGCAGGCCGCGGCCGTCGGCGGTGCTGTCGCGGCCAAAGGCCCAGGCGTTGGATGACACCGGCTGCTCCTGCATGCCGACGTCCGCCGCCACCAAAGCGACCTCCGGCACCTGGATCGCGGATGACTTCGAGGAAGGCGGCCGCGCACCAAGAGCCGCATCGGCGAACAAGCCCAAGCCGAGTTGGATGGCGGTGATCTCGCTGCTGCGCCGGTAATCGGCCAGCGTCATCGGCTTGACCCAGGCCTTGCCGGCGCAGGCCGCGGGCAGGTCGCCCGCGCGGTCAGCCAAGTAGCGGTTGTAGCCTGCCACGTAGCCGCGGGCCATGGCGTTGGCTTCAGCGCTCGACTGTGCGGCCGCGCGCGCCACGGCCTCATCGTCGACGAAAGCCTTGATGAACAGATCGATCTGGTCGTTGGGCAAGGCGCGCAGGCCGAGCTGGCCGGTGGCCTTGGCGCCGAAGTGCTGCGACCGCTCTGCGCGCGTGGTCACGAGGGCCTCGGCGGTTTGGCAGACATTGTCTTGCGCGTGCGCGTAGGCAACGCCGTATGCCAGCATCTCCGGGTCGGCGGCCACGATGTGCGCGATGCCATTGGCGGTGCGGCTGATCTGCACAGTGCCCGAGGGCGGCGCGGCGACCGCACCCGTCGCTCCGCCTGGGGTGGTGGTGCAAGCCAACATCCCGGTCAACGTGACGGGCAGCAGTGCCCCCAGCGCCACGCGGCGCAGCCCTTGTTGATTCATCTCGTCTCCTGTGTGTTCGATCGTCGGCTCAAGGCGGCAGGATCCGTGCAGCCCGTGGTCAGTTTCGCTGAGTGACCGCTTCATCGGATTGTCATGGCTGTTTTATCCCGCCCCGACCCGCGCGGAGTACGCGTCGATGGTCCGCTGCCACGCGGGCCGGGCCAGGCACCGATCGCGATACGACGCGACGCCCGGATACGATCAGGGAGTGAGCAGTCGATGAACTTGCCCAAGACCGCCAGATTCGACGCGTTTGTCGCCAGCATCGCGCAAGACGCGCCGCCGCCGTTTGCCACGCTCATGCTGCGCGCGATCTGGCATGGGCTGCGGGGCGATTGGCATGCCGCGCACGAGCTGGCACAGGCGCAGGACGATGCCGACGGCGCCTGGGTGCATGCCTGGCTGCACCGCATCGAAGGTGACCTGGGCAACGCCGACTACTGGTATCGACAAGCGCACCGGCCCTCGCGCCGCGACGACACGCGCGCCGAGGGGCTCGCGATCGCGCGGGCGTTGATCGCATCCGATTGAGGAGACGCAGCATGGACCGATTCACGGGTGGTTGCCTGTGCGGCAACGTTCGACTGGTTGCGACAGGGCGCCCCTACCGGGTGGGCCTTTGCCACTGCCTGGACTGCCGCAAGCACCACGGGGCGCTGTTCCAACCCTTCGCGATCTTTCCGCAGGATGCGGTGACGATCGAGGGTGACACGCGCGATTACGCCGGGCGGTTCTTCTGCCCGCGCTGCGGCTCGTCGGTGTTCTCACGCACAGCAGACGAAACCGAAGTGAACCTGGGTTCCCTGGATGCGCCGGACCAGCTGATGCCCACCTACGAGAGCTGGATCATCCGTCGGGAGGGCTGGTTGCCCAAGTTTCCACTCGCGAGGCGATACGAGCATGATCGGGATGGCACGAGTCGCTTCGAGGAGTAGCTGGTTTCCCGCCGTTGATCGATGACGCTCTATCCCGCCTCGACCCGCGCGCAGGGTCAGTAGCGGATACACCGCCCGCGAACCAGATGCCGCGGCTGCGGCGGACCTTTCATCACTCTTGAGCACATTTCATCGGCGCTTCAAGACGCGGCAGCGGCTGGCGCCGACAGTGCAGGCCTCATTCACATCGGAGGCATGCATGCAAGCACAAACGCACCGGGCCGGGTTCCGGCAACCCGCCCTCAGCGCCGGACTGATCGCCTTGGTCCTCGCGCTGTTCGGCTGTGGCGGTGGCGGTGACGGTGGCGGCGAATCGTCGGTTCCGGCGGCCGGCGCGGCGGCGCCGCCGAGCGCGGTGATCCCGGAGGAACTTCAAGGCCGCTGGGACGCGACCATGACCTATGTGCCGCCGAACTTCATCAGCCAATTCGGCACGGTCGCGGGCAACGACGGTTCGCTGGGGGTCTCGTTCTTCTTCCATCCCGACGGCCGCTACGAGCACAAATGGGATGTGCTGCAGGTCTACTTCGGCGGCAACTGCATCCGCACCGGCGAATGGCAAGAGAACGGCACGTTGACCAGCGCGGGCGCGGAGTTCACGTTCAATCCCGGCCGGGCAACGTACCTGCAGACCGACACTTGCGGTCAGTTCAAGTACCTGGACCCGGCGCCGGTCACGCCGGGTAACCACGCGCTCACGCTCGACCGCGACGCCACCGGCTGGCCTTTGCTGAGGGTGAGCTATCCGACCGGGGACCTGGTGTTGGAGAAGTGCAGGCAGTGTTAGGCAGGCGAGCAACGCAACCCCCGTGGTTACCACACAGATCGCCCGCCGGGGTTGCGTGAGGCCAGTGCCCGTCCGCTGCCTCGTTGCCCGCGACGATGCTGGGCGCCTGGCCGCCTTGACGTATTACGCCAAACGTAATACGCTGCGC
>JBIODO010000052.1:0-14588 GCA_044445225.1 Burkholderiales bacterium | reverse complement strand
GTGTTGACGCCGATCTGCAGCGTCTTCTCGATCAACTCGCCGAACGCGCTCAAGCCCGCCGACAGGCGGCCGGCGTGCACCATGTGCCCGACGCAGAAGTACAACGCGCCCGCGGCGGCCACCAGCAGCGCCGCCGGCGCGACGAAGGCCGCCAGCAAGCCGAGGTAGACGACGATCAGCGCCGCGTCGGTCAGCAGCCACAGCCGCCATTGCCCGCGCCACCCCGCTTCGAGCGCATTCAAGCCCAACCCCAGGGTCAGCAGCACCGCACCACCGACGAGCGGCACCAGCAGCACGGTCAACGGCGCATCCAGCGGGTGCAGCCACAACGCCGGCAGCAGCGTGTGCATGCCGAACGCGCTGCCGAACGCCAGCCCGAACGCGGCGGCCGACAGGCCACCGATCATCAGCAGGCGCGCGATCACGAATCGCTTGCGAAGCCACCAGGCAGCCGCCGCGATCACCAGCCCCTGGCCGACGTCGCCGAACATGTAGCCGAACATCAGCGGCACCGCGATCGCCAGCAGCAGGCTGGGGTCGGCCTCGCTCGACGACGGCATGCCCAGCGCGCGGCTGAACACTTCGAACGGCCGCGCCCAGCGCGGATTGCTCAGCAGCAGCGGCGCGCGCATGCTCACCGGCGGTGTTGCGAAGTGCAGCAACGCGCGCGCGCCGGCATCGTGCAGCGCGCGCTCCAGGCTGTCGCCTTGCAGGTCGCTGGACCAGCCGGTGATCCAGCACAACAGCTCGCTGGCCTCGAGCGCGCGCACGTTGCGCATCACCCATTGCAGTCGGTTCGCATCGCCCAGCGCCCGCGGCAACTCGTGCCGGCGGTGCAGCGACGCCAGATCGGAGCGCAGATCGCTCACCTGCTTGTCGATGGCCGCCAGGCGCTGGTCCACGTGGGCCTGGTTGCTCGCGGCATCGGCGTGCAGCCAGCCCGGCACCTCGTGTGCGCTGCCCTTCAAGGTGGTCACCGTCTGCGCCATCGCCTGCAACGCCTCGGGGCGGCCGACCACCAGCAGGTGCGGCGCACCGTCGATCTCCAGGCTGCCGCCCACCGTTTCGAGCCCGTCTTCCGGGGCCGGCAACGCCTGCTCGGGCGCGGTGCCCGGCGGCAACACGAACAAGTGCGCACGCAACCACGGGCCGGCGCCGGCCAGGTGTGAAGGCGCCAGCTTGCGCGAGTCCAGCGCGCGCAGCACGCGCTGCCAGAGTTGGAGTTCGCCCCGCTCGGCCTCGCAACGCTGCAGGGCCTGGATCAGCGGTTCGCCATCCTGGGCCCAGGCGCGGATGGCGGCCAGGCAACGCTGCAGCGTGGCCAGCGGCGCCTCCGGAAAACTCGACGGCGTGCACGATCCGGGCACTGGCCAGTAGGCCTGATGACGCGCCGACAGGTCGGCGTATTGCGCGAGCAGCGGCATCACGTCGCTCAGCGCGGCCGGCAGGCCGGCACGCGGGCGCGCCTCGAGCTCGACCGCCCCGGTGCGCGCCAGGGCCTCGAGCACCAGCGTCGCGTCGTCGCGCGCCGCGAGGACCTCGAACCAGCGTGCCGGGCGCGGGCGCAGCATCACGTCACCTGCCAACGCGGAAACAGCAGACGGCGCAGCAACTCGGCGCGCAGCCGTTCCAGATCGAGCGCACACAGCGCCAGGTCGACGAACGCCGCCGCCGGCTGCAACGCCGCTCGCCGGAACAACAGCGCCAGGCGCGCACGCAGCGCGCCGCGCAGCTGCCAGCCCTGGCTCGGCGCGGCGTCGACGAACACGTGGCGATGGCTGAGCAGCGCCTGCACCAGCTGCTGCAGCGCGCTGCCGGCATCGCCGCCGCGTGGCGGCAGACGGCGTTGCCATTCGTCGTGCCAGGCGCGGCCGAGCCACTGCGGTGTCGCCCACGCGGCGGCCAGCGCAGCGTACGGTCCGGCACCCAACACGGCCACCCGTGCCAATGGCTGCGCTGCGCACAGCTCGCGCCAGGTCGGGTCGTCGCGCATCCAGGCCGTGGGCTCGCCACCGCGCGCCAGATGCTGCAACAGCGCGAGGTCGGGCAGCACCGCACACCACCGCAGCGCGCTCTGCCACGACGGGGGCAGCCACGCCGAACGTTCGTCGATCAGCGCGCGCCAGTGGCCGCGCAGTGCGGTTTCGACCTGATGCACCGAGCTGTCTGCCGTGATGCCCACCAGCCAGGGCCGCAGCGCGCCGGCGCGCGCGCCCTCGAGCAGCGGCACGAACTCGCGGATCACTTCGATGCGCCGCCATGCGGCCTCGTCGAGCCGCTGGCCATGGCGCGAGTGCAGCCGCGCGTGCGCGTACTCGAGGCTGCCGCAGTCGATCACGGCCGCACTCCGATCAGGTCGTGTGCGAGGGCCAGGACCGCCCGCTGCAAGGCCGCCGTCTCCTCGCCGCCGAGTGGTTGCGCAATGTCCAGTTGCGTGGCCTCGGCGTCGATCTCGGCAATTCGCCCGCCCAGTTGGCGTTCGAATGCGTCCGCTACGGCGCGGACACGCCGCTCGGTGCGCTCGGCCAGCGCGCGGGCCGCAGCGCGTGCGGCTTCGTCGATGCCGTTCACCTCGAGCCGCGCGCGGCCGATCGCGTCGCGCGCATCACGCTCGGCGGCGAGCACCTCGGCGATGGCTGCCTGCGCCGCATCGTTGAGCGAGCACTCGTCCGCGGTGGATTCCACCCACGCAGCACTGGATTCCATGGTGTGCCTCTTCGTTGTGAGGCCAGTATCGCGACCGCTGGGCGGCGTGTATTGACCCGCCTCAACCGGTTGCCGTTGCGCTAGATCTGCGCGATGCGACCCTCGCTCACCAGCGGCGCGTAAAGCGCGAGGTCCGAGCGCATGCGCTCGCGCAGCGCCTGCGGCGTCGACGGCGTGATCTCGAACCCGGCCTGCGCGGCACGGTCGCGCACCTCGGAGGTCGCCAGCGCGGAGGCGATGTCGCGTTGCAATGGCGCCACCACCGTTTCCGGCGTTCCGGCCACCGTCACCAGGGCGGCCCAGGGGTGCATCTCGATGGGTGGGGCTCCGGCTTCGGCCAGCGTCGGAATCTGGGGGTGGCTCGCCAGCCGCGACTTGGCCGCCACCGCCAGTGGCCGCAGGCGGCCACTGGCCATCAGGCCGGCCACGGTGTTGATGCCGATGGCGGTGAAGTCGACCTCGCCGGCGGCCACCGCGGCCAGCAGCGCGCCGGCGTCCTTGAACGGCACGTGCAGCATGCGAACGTCGGCTGCGCGGGCGAGCGTCTCGACCGCCACATGGCTGGCATGGCCGTTGCCGAGCGTGGCGTAGCTGACGCTGCCGGGCCCGAGGCGCGCGGCGTCCAGCAACTCGGCGGCACCGCGAAACCGGCTGCCGCCACCCACCCAGAGCAAGAAGGTGGCGCGAAACAGCAGCGTCAGCGGGATCAGGTCGCGCACGGGGTCGTAGGGCAGCGAGGCGTGCACGAGCGGGTTCACGACCAGCGTCGCCGTGTCGGCGAGAAACAGCGTGTGGCCGTCCGCCGCGACCTGCCGCACCTCGCCGAATGCGACGATGCCCGACGCGCCGGGCTTGTTGTCCACGATCACCGGCTGGCCCCACTGCCTCGCCAGCTGCTCGGCCACGCTGCGCGCCACCACGTCGGGGCCCACCCCGACCGAGTAGGGGACCACCACCCGCACCGCGCGCGACGGGAATGGCGCTGCGCCGGCGGCCGCGTGGCCGGTGGCGAGCGCGCCGGCCCACGCGCCGAGCCCGGTCAACAGGCTGCGGCGCCGAATGCCCGAAACAGCCATCGGCCGACCCCCGCTCACGAGCGGCGGCGCCGCGGCCGGGGGAACAGGCACGACGACCGGGCCGCGTGCGCGTGTGTCGACAATCGAGTGGGCAACATGTGTGGCCTGATCGAGATCGGCATTGTGACCAGCAAGCCGGCGCTGGGCTTGATCGAAGGCAAGGCGGCGCACATGGCCGACGCCCGGGGCTTGATATGTCCGTTGACGAAGGTCATGCTGGGCCCGCGCAGAACACGCGAAAATCGGCAAGCCCACCGCAGGGGATTGAAGACCATGACCACGACGAACAAGCTCTACATCGTTCCGACCGACCGCTGGTACATCGAGCGCACGGTTTGGCTGATCGCAGGCATCGTGCTGCTGGTGGGCACTGCATTGGCGCTTCTCGTCGACCCACTGTGGGTGCTTGCCATCGTCGCCACCGGCGCCTCGTCGATCGTGGTGGCGCTCACGGGCTTTTGCGTGGTCGGCAACGTGCTGGCTCGCTTCGGCTTCAGGCCGGCGCTGGCGCGTCGCGGGTGGAAGCCCGGCGACCTGTACGTCATGCAGACGGACCAGTGGTTTCTCGAGCGCCGCATCTATCTGGTGGTCGGCTTCAACCTGATCCTCGCCTCCACGCTGTCATTGCTGCACAGCCCATGGTGGCTGGCCTTCACTGGGTTCGTCGGCGGCGCCATGGTCTGGTTCGCGGCGACGGGCTTTTGCATCATGGCCAACGGCCTGTACTGGCTCGGCGCGGAGCCGCGCTTGGCGCCGGGCTCCCGCAGAGAGCATGCCGGCGAGCCTTCACACGGCGGTTCGGCAGCGGCCTGATCGGCGTGGCGGCTCGTCGCCGGCCGGTCAGGAAAGCCGGCGCGCAATCGCTACTTAGACGACAGCACGAAATCGGCGACCGCCTTCAGATCGGCGTCGCTGGCGGCCAGCTTGTCGTGCTCGTTGGCGCCGGTCTTGAGCATCTGTGCCAGCTTGGCCGACGCATCGGCCTGGCCCTTGTACTTCTCGGCGACCGACGCGAACGAGGGCGCCTTGGCCGTCGTCTTGGCCGTGTGGCAGCGGCCACACTTGTTCTTGGCGATCAACTCTTCGGGCGTGGCGGCGAAGACAGTGGTCGTCGCAAGGCCGGCGACGATGGCGATGAGCGCGTATGGAAACTTCATATCAACCTCGTTGGATGAACAAGACACGATCGACCGGAGGGCTTCGTGCGATCAAGCCTCGCTGACCCGCCGACCTCGCTGATGCGATTCTTCGGCAGCTGCACCCGGGCGCGGCTGACGCGCGTCAATCCGGCGATGCAGACACAGATGGCGCGGCGTCCACGACGGTGGCACGTGGTGCACGAAGTTCGAGCGCGCGATGTGGTAGCTCGGGTCGAAGCCGTAGAAGTTGCGCCGCATGTGGGCCAGTTCTTCATCGCGGTAGGCGGCCAGCGGCTTGTCGGTTTCGTCGTACAGACGGCGCTGCTGCTTGGTCCGCAGCAGGTCGCTCACGCGCGGGCTGGCGGCGAGTGCCGCCGCGCGCGACTGCACCTGCCGCCCGAAGTCGCTCGCGTTGTCGCAGAAGACGGCATCGACCAGACCCAGGTGTTCGGCCTGTTGCGCCGAGACAGGCAAGCGCTGCTTCATCACGTCGCTCGGTAAGCCGGTTTTCACGCGTCTCGGTAACAGGTAGGTCCAGTACTCCGACCCGTAGAGGTTGCCCATGTTCTTGTAGTGCGGGTTCAGCACGACGCCGCGGTGGGCCCACACCTGATCGGCCGCCAGCGCCATGAACACACCGCCGGCGCCGGCGTTGCCGTGCATCGCGGCGATGACGACATGGTCGGTCGCCTCGATCAAGGTCTGGGTCAGGTCGTCGATCGCCTGGATGTTGCGCCACGACTCGTCGGCGGGGCTGTCGGCCGCTTCGATCACGTTCAGGTGAATGCCGTTTGACCAGAAGTCGGCGCCACCCAGGAGCACCAGCACGCGCGTGGGCTGCGCCAGCGCCAAGCGCAGGGCTGCGGTCAGCCGCTGGCATTGTGCTGTGCTCATCGCGCCGTTGAAGAAGTCGAAGTGGAGATACCCGACGTCGCCCCGCGATTGGTAGCGGATCTCGCGCCAACCCGATGAGCCCGCTGCGTCGACGGCGATCGGGAACTCGCACAACGCGGCGCTTTGCTCGGGAAAGGCCAGCGCGGTCGGCAGCTTGAAGCCGTCGTCGCGATCCACCTGGCGCACGTGGCCGATCCAGACCGAGCCGTCGCGCGTGGCGCGCAGCACCGCGTCGTGCCGGCGCGCGATCAGCGCACCCGGCGCGGCATCGTCGACGGGCATCTCGCGGTGCGCGTCGAACAGATGACAGGGCACGCCGAACATCGCGTCGAGCACGCCGGGCGTGCCGTCAGCGGCGTGGATCTTGCGCAGCACCGTGGTGGTGTCATCACGCTGCCAGTCGATGCGGCGCGCGGCCTGTTGCATCCACGGGCGCCACCGGCTGTCGCTGGGCGCCTCGGCGGCTGGCAGCGGTTGCGCAGATGCCGCAAACCGCTGCACGGCCGCCAACACGGCACGCACCGCGGCCGCGGTGACCTCGCGGCGGTACAGGCTGGACTTCGGTGCTTCGCGCATCTCGAAGCTCTCGCTGGCCCACACCGGCCCGGCGTCCAGCTCGGCGTCGGCCTGCAGCACGGTGACACCCCATTCGCGCTCGCCGTTCATGATGGCCCAGTCCAGCGCCGAGGGGCCGCGATCGCCGACGATGCCCGGGTGTACCACCAGACATGGTGTTTGGCGCCAGACGCTCTCGGGGATCGCGCGTTTGAGAAACGGCGCCACGAGCAACGCCGGCCGGAACAGGGCCACGGCCTCGATGGTCACCGCATCGGAGATGTCGAACTCCACCGACACCTCGTGGCCGCGCGCGGTCAGCTCGAGGTACAGGCGCTGCGCCAGGCCGTTGAAGCTGCGAGTCAGGAACAGGATGCGCACGAGAAGAGCCCCGCCGGTTCAGCAGATGCGCGGCAGCTGGTCGCCGGTCAACCAGTCGACGATGCGCTTGCCGCCGAAGCGGGTGCGCATCTGCACGAAGTGATGCGGATCCGCGGTCACCTCGCCGATCAGCGCCGCCTGCTGGCCCAGTGGATGCGCGCGCATCGCCTGCAGCAGGCGCTCGGCACAATCGGCCGGCACGATGGCCACCAGCTTGCCCTCGTTGGCCACGTACAGTGGATCGAGGCCCAAGAACTCGCACGCCGCCTCCACCTGCCGTTGCACCGGCACCGCGGCTTCGTCGATCACCATGCCCACACCCGACTGGGCGGCAATTTCGTTGAGCGTGGTCGCCAGGCCGCCGCGCGTGGGATCGCGCAGCACGCGCAGCTCGGGCACCGCTTCGGTCATCGCCGCCACCAGCCCGTGCAGCGCTGCGGTGTCCGAACGCAGGTCGGTGCCGAAGGCGAGCGACTCGCGCTGCGACATCACCGCCATGCCGTGGTCGCCCACCGTGCCGGAGAGCACGATGCGGTCGCCCGGGCGCGCGCGGTCGCCCGAGATCGTGATGCCCGGCGGCACCACGCCGACGCCGGTGGTGGTGATGAACACGCCGTCGCCCTTGCCGGCCTCGACCACCTTGGTGTCGCCGGTGACGATCGGCACGCCGGCTTCGCGCGCGGCGCTGGCCATCGAGTCGACGATCCGCTTGAGGTCGGCCAGCGCGAAACCCTCTTCGAGGATGAAGCCCGCGGCCAGATACAACGGCCGCGCGCCGGCCATCGCCACGTCGTTGATCGTGCCGTGCACCGACAGGCAACCGATGTCGCCGCCAGGAAAAAACAGCGGCGAGACGACGTGGCAGTCGGTGGACATCACGATGCGGCCCTCGGGCCGCGGCAGCAGCGCCTGGTCGTTGCGCTGCGCGAGCCATTCGTTGTCAAACGCGGCGGCGAACAGCTGCTCGACGAGCTGCGCCATCGCGCGCCCGCCCGAGCCGTGCGACAGGTCGACGCGGCCGTGCTTGATGTCCAGCGGCCGAACGTAGTCCGCTCGAACGCCGCTCATCGGGCTCCCCTAACGCTCACGCTGCCACCACCGGAATCTCGCGAAAGCGCCCGTAGCTGTAGTACGCCGCGCAGGCGCCCTCGGAAGACACCATGCACGAGCCGATCGGGTTCTCCGGCGTGCACACGGTGCCGAACACCTTGCAGTCGCGCGGATGTTTGACGCCACGCAGGATGGCGCCGCATTCGCAGGCCTTGTTGTCGGCGACTTTCTTGGTCTGCAGGCCGAAGCGCCGCTCGGCATCGAAGCCTGCAAAGGCCTCGCGGATGCGCAACGCGCTGTACGGCACCTCGCCCAGTCCGCGCCATTCGAACGAGCGCCGCAGCTCGAACACCTCGGACACCAGCGCCTGCGCCTTCAGATTGCCGTCGCGCGTGACGGCGCGGGTGAACTCATTTTCGACCTCGGCGCGGCCTTCATTGATCTGGCGCACCAGCATCAGGATGGCCTGCATCACGTCCAGCGGCTCGAAGCCCGCGATCACCACCGGCTTGCGGTACTCCTCGGCGAAGAACTCATACGGCCGGCTGCCGATGATCGTCGACACATGCGCCGGTCCGATGAAGCCGTCCAGCGGCAGCGTGCCCAGGCGGCGCACTTCGGGCGACTCCAGGATGTTGGTGATAGCAGCTGGCGTCAGCACGTGGTTGCAGACGACGCTGAAATTCTTCAGCTTGAGTTTCGCCGCCTGTTCGATCACCAGTGCGGTGGGTGGCGTGGTGGTCTCAAAGCCGATCGCGAAGAACACCACCTCGCGGTCCGGCTCGGCCTGCGCGATCTTCAACGCATCGGCCGGCGAATAGATCATCCGCACATCGCCGCCGCGCGCCTTGGCCTTGAGCAGCGACAGGCCGTTGGACGCCGGCACGCGCAGACAGTCGCCGTAGGTGCACAGGATGACGCGGTGTTCGAGCGCGAGCGCGACGCCCAAGTCGACGCGCCCGATCGGCAGCACGCACACCGGGCAGCCCGGCCCATGCACCATGTGCACCGGCGGCGGCAGCAGGTCGGCCACACCGTAGCGCGAGATCGCGTGCGTGTGGCCGCCGCAGAACTCCATCAAATGGTAGCTGCGGCTGGGCTCGACCTCGCTGGCGATCACGGCGGCGAGGTTGCGCGCCAGAGTGCCGTCGCGATACTCGTCGATGTATTTCATGAGGCCTGCCCCACGGGCACGGCGGCGAACAGCGCCAGCGTGCGCTCGGCCTCTGCGGGATCGAGCCGCGCCAGCGCGTAGCCGACGTGCACGATCACGTAGTCGCCCACCTGCACGCCGTCGACCAGTGCCAGCGAGACCTCCTTGCGGATGCCGTCGAGGTCGACCAGTGCCGCCGATGCGTCCAGCAGTTCGACGACTCGTACCGGAATGGCAAGGCACATCGTTCAGGCTCCCGCGGTCTGCCGACAGATCGCCACCCACGCCTGGCCCAGCGCGATGCCGCCATCGTTGGGCGGCGCCTGCCGGGCCTGCAGCACACGAATGCCGCGCGACGTCAGACCCGACACCAGCCGCGCCGTCAACAGCGCATTCAGGAAACAACCACCACCCAGTGCCACGGTGCGCAAACCGGTCGACTCGACGGCAGCAGCGACCCAGCGCGCCAATCCGTCGGCGATCGCGTGGTGAAACCGCACGGCTCCGCGCTGCGCATCGTCTTCGTCGGCCAGGCGCGCGATCAGCGCGGTCGGGTCGAGTGTGCCGTCGAGCGCGATGCACACCTCATCGTTGAGCCCGGAATCTGATCCCATCGGCTCGGCGCAGGCCGCAAGCGCCTCGAGCAGCATCGGCGCCTGGCCTTCGAACGCGCTGACCTCGCGCACGCGCAGCAGCGCGGCAGCCGCATCGAACCAGCGCCCCATGCTGGTGGTGGGCGGGCAGCGCAGGCCGCGCGCCAGCATCTGCGCCACTGCGGCGGCGCCATCGTGATGACCAAGGCGACGCACGATCTGATCGCCGCGACCGATGCGCTGCAATGCCGCGGCGGCCATGCGCCACGGCGCGCGCGCGGCGGCGTCGCCACCGGGCATCGCGATCGGTGCCAAGTGCCCCAGGCGTGTGAACGTCGCCCCGTCGACGCGCAGCAGCTCGCCTCCCCACGCCGCGCCGTCGTCGCCGAGGCCGATGCCGTCCAGCGCCAGACCGAGCAGCGGGCCGTCTGCGCCGTGCTCGGCGGCCACCGCCGCCACGTGCGCGTGATGGTGCTGCACCGCGTGCGCCGGCAGCGACCGCTCGGCGGCGTATTGAAGCGCGAAGCGCGTGCTGAAGAAGTCGGGGTGCAGATCGTGCGCGACGGCCTGCGGCCTGACGTCGAGCACGTCGCACAGATGCTCCACCATCTCGACCAGCGCACCACAGGTGGCCGCGTTGTCGAGGTCGCCGACGTGCGGTGACAGGAACGCCTCGTCGCCGCGTGTGATGCAGATGGTGCTCTTCAGCCAGGCGCCGGTGGCGAGTACCGACGGGCCGGCACGCGGCAACTTGATCGGAGCCGGCGTGTAGCCCCGGGCGCGGCGTACGAATTGCACGGCGCCGCCGACCACGCGGCGCACGACGCTGTCGTCGCAACGAGCAACGATGTCGCGATCGTGCATCAGCACCGCATCGGCGATGCCTTTCAACCGCGCCAGCGCCTCGTCGTTGCCGATCACCAGCGGCTCGCCGCCCGGATTGGCGCTGGTCATCACCAGCAGCAGGTCTTGGCGGTCGTGCAGCCACTCGGTGCCGGCGGGCCGGCCAGCAGCTTCGTGGAACAGCAGCACCTGGATCGGCGTGCAGGGCAGCATCACCCCCAGCGTGCGCAGGCCGGGAGCCACGCCGGCCAACGGGTGCTGGCAGCCCTCACGCAGCGGCAGCAGCACGATCGGCCGTTGCGCCGACTGCAGCAGCACCCGTTCGTCGGCATCGGCACGCACCCAACGCAGCGCCGATTCGAGGTTCGCGGCCATCACGGCAAAGGGCTTTTCCTCGCGCTGCTTGCGCCGGCGCAGGCGCGCCACCGCGTCGGCTTGGCTGGCATCGCACGCCAGGTGAAAGCCACCGAGGCCTTTGATGGCGACGATGCCGCCGTTGCACAGCAGCTCGAGCGTGGCGGCGATCGGGTCGCCGGGCAGCGCGTCGCCTTGCGCATCCACCAACCGCAAGGTGGGCCCGCACACCGGGCAGGCGTTCGGCTCGGCGTGAAAACGCCGGTGCAGCGGATCGGTGTACTCGCGCAGGCAGGCCGGGCACTGCGCGAAGTTCGCCATGCTGGTCTGCGTGCGGTCGTACGGCAAGTGGCGGGTCAGCGTATAACGCGGGCCGCATTGCGTGCAGTTGATGAAGCCGTAACGGTAGCGCCGGTCGATCGGGTCGAACAGTTCGCGCAGGCAATCGTCGCAGGTGGCGGTGTCGGGCGGGATCGACGTCGTCACGCGGCCCGCGCGACTGGGCAGGATGCAAAACCCCGCGGCCTGCTGCTCGCGCGGGCGCGACGATGCCGCGACCTCCGCGACCCGTGCCAGCGCCGGCGCGTCGGTCTTCAAGCGCCGTTCGAAGCCCGCCAGCAGGTTCGCCGGGCCCTGCACCTCGATGTCCACGCCGTCGGCGTCGTTGCACACCCAGCCGGCCAGGCCCAGGTCGTGCGCGAGCCGATAGACGAACGGCCGGAAGCCGACGCCTTGCACCGCACCGCGCACACGGATGGCACGGCGCTCGACGGCGGTGGCAGTCTCGACCCGCATGGGGTTCGGCTCTCAGCGCGCTTGCACGCGTGCGAGCTGCGCCTCCAGTTCGGCCACGCGGCGCTGCAGCGCGGCCGCATCGGGCGGAGGCTGCCGGCGTGCCGTGCTCGCGCCACGCTCGATCCACGCCAGCCACTCGTCCAGGCCCTGCCCGGTGGTCGCCGACACCTGCAGCACCTCGATGGCCGGGTTGACTCGGCGTGCGTCGGCGATGCAGCGCTGCACGTCGAAGCTCAGGTACGGCAGCAGGTCGACCTTGTTCAACAGCATCAGCGACGCGGCGTGGAACATGTCGGGATACTTCAGCGGCTTGTCCTCGCCCTCGGTGACCGACAGCACGACCACCTTGTGCGCCTCGCCGAGGTCGAAGCCCGCCGGGCACACCAGGTTGCCGACGTTCTCGATCATCAGCACCGAGTCTTGCGAGGGCGCCAGCCGCGCAAGCGCCGTCTCGACCATCGCGGCATCGAGGTGGCAGCCCTTACCGGTGTTGATTTGGATCGCCGGCGCGCCGGTGGCGCGGATGCGGTCGGCATCGAAAGTGGTCTGCTGATCCCCTTCGATCACCGCGACCGGCAGCCGTCCGGCGAGCTGCTCGATGGTCTTCACCAGCAGCGTCGTCTTTCCCGAGCCGGGGCTCGACACCAGGTTGACGGCGAAGATGCCTCGCTGTGCAAGCCAGCTGCGGTTGCGATGCGCGAAGGCGTCGTTCTTGGCCAGGATGTCGCGCTCGACCTGGACCGTGCGCGCGGACGCCGCACCCTGTGCCACAGCACTGGCCACGTCGTGCGCATGCGAGTGATCGTGCCCGGGGACATGCACATGGCTGTGCACCGTGCCGTCTGCGTGCGTGTGCTGGTGCGCCGGCTCGTGCATGGGGTCCTGTGCGTCGTGCGCGTGATCGTGCGCATGGCTGTGCGTGGTGCCGTCGGCGTGCGTGTGCATGTGCACAGCGGGCGCGCCCTCGACATGAACCTCGTCGGATCCGCAACCGCAGGTCAGGCACATGGTCGTTCTCCCTTCGAGCTCATTTGGCCCCCTTCGCCCTACGGGCTGTCCCCCCGAGGGGGAGCGAGCGCCTTCGGAGCGGCCGGGCGGCGCTCATTCGATCTCCATGTCCATCACCCGCATGCGCTCGCCGCCGGTGACCTGAAGCTGGTAGGTGCCACACATCGGACAGGCGTCACCGCGGCGTGCGATGGCCACCGGCTGCGAGCAACGCATGCACCAGGCGCTGCCGTCGGTCTCGACGATCTCGAGCCGTGCACGCTCGGCGAGCGAGCCGCGCATCACGACGTCGAACGCGAAGCGCATCGCGTCGATCTCCACCTGGGCCAGCTTGCCGATCTCCAGCCGCACCGCGGCCACGCGCCGTGCGCCGTTGGCGCGCGCCGTGTCGTCGACGATCTCGCGCACGCTCTCGGCCAGCGACATTTCATGCATCGTCGAGCTCCACGCGGCACGTCACACAGGGGTCCAGCGAGGCGACCAGACGGCTGGCGCGTCGCCGTGCAGCAGCGGCGTCGTGCACGTGCTCGCCCCGCAGCGCCGACGCCAGCGCACCGGCGGGATGGAAGTTCCAGTCGGTCGGCGCGACGATGGCGTAGCCCTGCGCCCGACCCTGATCGAGTCGCACGCGATGGATCAGCAGGCCGCGTGCGTTCTCGACCCACGCCACGGCGTTGCCGGGTGCGCTCGCGCGCACGCCAACCTGCGCCTGCGTGCGCCCGGCCAGCAGCAACGCCAGTTCGCGCAGGCGAGCCACGAATCGGGCGGGCACGCGTGTGGTGCGGCGGCGGTCGAGCTCGTCGATCAGCGGGTCGTTGCGTTGTCGCGCCAGCGCGCCGGTCTCGGCCGGCGCATCGCGCCACAGTGGATGGTGCGCGAAGTCGAGGTCGCCGGCGATGGCCCGGTCCAGCTCCTCGATCGCGGCCGCATCGTGCGCGGCGTCGAGCAGCGCGGTGGCGCGCACGCCGCGATCGCGCACACCCGCAGCAGCGTCGTCATCGCGCACACGGCGGATGAAGCGCGCGGCGGCGGTGGCGCCGGCATCGATCCAGCGGTCCAGCTCGCTCAGCGTGCGCAGCGCCAGCCAGTCTTCGGCGCTGACGCCGAACACCGCGGCAGCGATCGTGTCGGGGTCCGACGCGGCCGAGGCGTCGCCACCCAAGGCCGCCGCACGCCGTGCCGCGGCGACGGCGCCGGCAGCGGGCTGCTCGTCGATCGATCGCGGCCAATCGAGCAGCGTGCGCCACGCGCATTCGCGCACCACCTCGGCCGACACGTCGGCGCTGTGGCGCGCCAGCGTGTCGGCACCGGGTGATTCGCCCGCGGCGGCGGCACAGGCCAGGTCGCTGGCCGCGGCCTGGGAAACCGCACAGATCGAAAACAGCCGCGGCACGATCGATCGGATCTCAGCGCGTGATCGACCCTGCAACACCGCGCGCGCCACGTCGGGCCGCGTCGACGTGATGCGCACGCGATCGATGCGGCCGCCGTTGAGTTGCAGGCCCACGCGCAACTCCCCCTCAAGGCCCATGCTCGGCTCGCGGCGGAGGCCTGAACAGGAAGTCGCGCTTGCTGACCGCGCGGGAAGCCGGCGTGGTGCTGATGGCCGCATCGTTGCCTTGCGGCAAGGGCGCCTCGCTCGTTTCGCGGTTGGCCCCATCGAACAGCGCGTCGAGCGCGGCCACCGCCGTGGCGCGCGCACCGGCGTGGTCGGCGAAGTCGAACATCGGCGAGAACAGCGAGCAGGCTTGATAGTCACCGAGCGCCGGATGATGGCCGCCGATGAACTCGAACACACCGGCCGGGAGCACGTAGTGCCGCGTCTCGCGCTCGCCGATGAGGTGCCACTTCGCGGCCACGCGCGGCATCAGCACCAGGTTCATGAACCAGGGCGTGACGAGGATGCCCAGCCAGTGGTCGCTCCAGCGGCGAAACCCCACCGCTTCGACCGACAGCGCGGGGTTGGTCATCGGCATGTCGTGCATCTGCCGCTGCAGGATCGCGCGGAAGGCCGCCTCCAGGGCGTGCGCCGGCGACGGTC
>JBIODO010000051.1:0-14998 GCA_044445225.1 Burkholderiales bacterium | reverse complement strand
GACTTGGACTTGACGTCAGCAGCCTGCTTGTCCAGCGCCTTGCCCAGCGCCTTGGCCAGGGCTTCGAACCAGCTGCCGCCGCTCGAGCCACACTTAGCACCGCCCGCACCGTCGCTGGTGTCCTGGGCGACGCTGCCGAGCAGCTTGTTGATGAAGTCGCCGACTTCGTCACCGAACGACTCGTGGCACTGCTGGTTGCACGCCGGGTCGGACGGCTGGGTCAGCTGGCCGATGACCGAGTGGATCAGATTGCCGATTTCCTTGCCGATGAAGCCAGGCATGCCGCCGCCTTGCGTCAGCTGGCCGAGCAAGCCGCCGAGGCCTTGGCCGAGGCCTTGCGTGACCATGTTGCCCAGGCTGCTGGCGATGGCCAGCGGCGGGAAGGCGACTTGCGCGACGTCCATCGCGGCGCTGGCGACGGTGCTGACAGCCGAGCTGACGAAATTGCCGATATCAGAGAAGAGAGACATGACGAACTCCTGGGATGTGGGCAGAACGTTGAGGGTTGCGTCCGCCCGGGGTTAATGACACTGATCACAAACTCTTAACCGCACCACTCCAGCAAACCGGTTCGATGCGAACTGACTTGCCAGCGACGTGGTTGCCTTACTCAGTTGCAACCAGCGCCACGGACGTTTGAATTAAATGCGGGTGCGGCCCAAGAAAGAAGTCGGTGCGTTCGGCAGCTAGGCGCGCCCCGCGTTGGGGGCGCCCCTAATCAGGAACGCCCCGCAGCCGCGTCGTCGCTCGCGGCGTCTCGATCGAACGCCGCGCTCTTGGCGGGGTCCGCCGCAGGCCAATGCGCGATCGTGCTGATGCCGCCGGCCGTCACGCCGAGCATCCAGCGGGCGCCGCGATGCTCGACGATCACCACACGTTCCTTGGCACCCACCGGCAACGCGCGCACGAAGCGCAGCGCGTCGTCGGTGCTCACCACTCCGGGCTTGGCACGCGGCTGCAGGCGATCGCGCAGCAGACGCAGGGCGACCCAGGCCAAGCCGATCACGACGGCCAGCGCCAGCAGCATGCTGGCGAAACTCAGTGCGAACGATTCCATGGCGCCTCCGGGTAGCGGGTGAGGTCTTCGCCAGGCGCAGCCAGGCGACGTCGCGACGCTTCGGCCACGGCCTCGTTGTTGCGTTGCGCTTCGACCTCGGCGCGGACTTCGCGCGCCCACAGGATGACCTCGGCGATGATGTCGAACAGGTCTGCCGGAATGATCTCGCCGATCTCGGCCCGCTTGAGCAGATCGCGCGCCAGCGGGATGTTGCGCACGATCGGCACGCCGGCTTCCTCGGCGGCCTGGCGCATTGCGCGGGCGACGTGATCTTCACCCTTGGCGGCGATGGTTGGTACCGGGTTGAGCTCACGGTCGTAGTCGATGGCGATCGCAATGTGCGTGGGGTTGACCACCAGCACGTTGGCGTTGCGGGCCGCGTTGGTGGAATTGCGCTGCGACCACTCCTGCGCCATCTGGCGGCGTTGCCCCTTGACGTACGGATCGCCTTCGCTCTCCTTCATCTCTTGCTTGATGTCGCGCATGCTCATGCGCATCTTCTTGGTGAACGAATAGCGCTGGTAGGCCACGTCGAGCAGCGACAGCAACGCGAACAGCGCCACCGTCCACGCCATCAGCTTGAGCGTCAGGCTCCACAGCATGCCGCCGATCGCCTGCGGCGACAGCTCGGCCGAGCGCGCCAACATCACGATCTGCGGCAACGCCGATTTGACGAGCAGCCAGCCGACCGTGAACAACAGGGCCGTCTTGACCAGCGACTTCACCACCTCGATCAGGTTGTCCATCGAGAACATGCGCTTGAAGCCTTCGACCGGATTCATGTGCTCGAGGTTGGGCTTGATCTTGTCGAATGCCAGCACCGGGCCGATCTGCAGGAAGTCGGTCAGCGTGCCGACCGCGGCCACCGGCACCAGCAGCATCGCGACCAGCATCACCGCGAGTTCGGCGGCCTTGGCACCCAGGTCGCGCGCGGCTCCGGTGAAGCCGGTTTGCTCCCAGCCCTGGCCGACGGTGGCGAACAGCATGTCCCACAGCGCCGCGAAGCGCAGGCCCGCGTAGCTGACGACCAGCGCGCCGAGGCCGAGCCAGACGATCAGCACCACCGTGCTGGTGACTTCCTTGCTCTTGGAGACGTCGCCTTTCTTGCGCGCGTCGTCCAGCTTTTTCTGTGTCGGCTGTTCGGTCTTGTCGCCGCCATCGTTCTTGTCGGCCATGTCAGCCTCCGAACAACGTGCGCAGTATGCGCAGCGCGATCGCGCCGCGCGACAGGATGTCGTCTTGCAGCAGCTGCACCAGCGTGGCAACCTGGATCCAGATGATCCACACCGCGGCCACTGCCTTCAGCGACTGCGACAGCGAGAAGACGTTGAGCTGTTGCGCGAAGCGGTTGATCAGCCCGAGCACGCCCTCGATCAGATACAGCAGCACCAGCGTCGGCGCGGCGATCAGGAGGGTCAGCAGCATGATGCGGCCGAACTCGCTCTCGAACAGCCGAAAGCCGTCGGTCGCCAGCGACGGGGCGGGCGACCGCACTGGCCACAGCGCAAAGCTCTCGTAGACGGTGCCGATCATCACCATGAAGCCGCCGCCGGCCATGAAGACGAAGCTCGCCAGGCGGCCGAACAGTGCGCCATTCAACGTGACCTGGGTGCCCGACATCGGGTCTTGCACCGTCGCCTGCGTGGTGCCGACCTTGGTGTCGATCAACTGGCCCGCCGCTTCGAACGCCCACATGATGCCGCCGAAGAAAAAGCCCAGCGCGCCACCGATGAAGGCCTCCTTCGCGTACAGCGACACCCATTGCCAGGTGGTGAAGGCGATCGGCGCCGACGAGGGCTGCAGCAGCAGGCTGAGCAGGGCGATGGACAGGAACATCGCATTGCGCACCAGCGCCGGGATGAGGTCCGAAGTGAACAGCGGCACCAGCAGGAAGGCGGTGGCCACGCGCACCGTCGACAGGCCCAACAGCAACGCCGCGTCGCTCAGGGGGCCGAAGATGCCCAGCGACTCCATCGCGCGCCCGCGCCTATTGCCGGACCATGCCGGCGAAGTTGCTGAACACGCGGTCGCCGAACTGGTACAGGCCGCCGCCGAGCGTCGATGCCGTGATGAAGATGGTGATCACGATGGCGAAGAACTTGGCCACGTACTGCATCGTCTGCTCCTGCAGCTGCGTGGCAGCCTGCACGAGCGCGATCAGGATGCCGACCACCGCCGCCACCAGGATCGGCGGCGCCGACAGCAGCAGCACGTACCACAGCGCCTGCTGTGTCAACTGGATGATGTCGCCGTGAAGCATGGTGTGCTCCGCTCTATACGTAGGTGAGGATCAGGCCGTGGGTCAGTTTGACCCAGCCGTCGATCAGCACGAACAGCAGCAGCTTGAACGGCAACGACACGGTGGTGGGCGACAGCATCATCATGCCCATCGCCATCAGGATGTTTGAGATCACGAGGTCGATCACCAGGAACGGCAGGAAGATCAGAAAGCCGATCTCGAAGGCGATCGACAGTTCGCTGACCGTGAACGCCGGCACGACGACCAGGAAGTCGCGGTCGGTGAGGGTCGAAGCCTGGTCGCCCTTCAGTGCCTTTTGCGCGGTCTTGAAGAAGAACGCTCGCTCGACGGGGCGGCTGTGCTTGACCAGGAACTCGCGCAGCGGCTCCTTGCTCTGATCCGCGGCCTTGAGCATCGTCTGCGTGCTGGCACCGACGTTGTTGATGCCCTGCAGCTTGGCGCTCATCTCCAGGCCCACTGGGTACATGACGTAGATGCTGAGCACCAGCGCCAGGCCGTTGAGCACCACGTTGGGCGGCACTTGCTGCACCCCCAGTGCGTTGCGCAGCAGGCTGAGCACGACCACGATCTTGGTGAACGAGGTGACCATGACGGCGATGAACGGCGCGAGCGCCAGCACCACCACCGTGAGCAAGGCCGACGAGGGCGAGAATTGAGTCAGGTCCATGGCCCGTGAGTGTCGGGCCGTCTCGCCGCGGTTCAAAGCATTTCGGCGCCGCGAGGCGGGCGCCGGGGGTTTGCCCTCAGATCGACTCGACCAGCATCGCCCAGCCGTCTCCCCATGGCAGCAGCCGGCCACCCGCCAGATAGCGCTCGGCCTCGGCAAGGCCCGCGCAGCGCCACAGGCTGGCGCGCGGTGCCAGCTCGACCGTCGACTCCGGCGCCCAGCCGGCCAGTTGGGCCGGGGTCAGAGGAGCGGCAGTCGTCATCCGCACCTCGCAAAATGGCCGTCCGTCGGGCTCGGACGGGCCGGCCGCGGCCATCGGCGCAGCCGCCAGCCGGGCGCTGTCGGCCGAAGGCAACTCGACCACGAGGCCGTCGCCGACGCGTTCCTGCGGCGCATGCATGCGGCCGCGCCACGGTGCGCGCATCGATTCGGGCAGCACGATCGCGCCGCCGCGCTCGAGCAGGCGCAACTCGGCCTCGTCGATCGCCGGTTGCGACACCACCAGGACGGCTGGCACGGCACCCCATCGCAGGCGTTTGGCAAGCGCTTCAGGCGGCGCACCCAGGCTGCGCAGAAGCGCCCAGGGCACCTCGAGCCGCCATGCCAGCGCGCCCGCGGAGCTGTTGTCACCATCGATCGCGCCCTGTGCCGACGCGCAAGCGCGCGGTGCCTGGTCGGCTGGCGCGGCGTCGACCCAGCGCCAGTCGAGTGCCGTGTGCAGCCAAGCGTCGAGCGCATCGAGCAGGGCGTCGCAGCGGTCGAGCAGCAGCGCTGCGGTGGCGGCGTTCGCAGCCGGCGCGCCATCGACCTGCAGCGACATGGCGCCAAAGCGCGTCGCGGCGTCGAAGCGGGTCATCTCCGGCGCGAGCGCGGTGTCCAGAGGCAGCACGGGCAGGGTGCCGGCGTGAGCGATGTCGATGCCGATGTCGATGTCGGATTCGGTGGCGTGCATGATTGTCCTTCGCAGGTTCGTCACGTCAGGCCTGGTGGGTCACCATCATGCGCGTCAGCTCGGCCACCGATCGTGCCTGCATCTTGGCCATGCCGCGCGCCCGATACAGCTCGACCGTCTTGATCGACAGGCCGACGCGGTCGGCGATGTTCTTGTTGTAGATGCCCTGGATCACGAAGCCGAGCACCTGGCGTTCGCGCGGCGTGAGCCGTGTCTCGCGGGCCTTGAAGCGCGCGTGCGCCTCGTCGGTTGCGCCATCGTCGCCCGCCGGGACATCGCCGAGTGCCGGTTCAGCCGCCGGCACGCGGCGCGCGCTGGCGAATGCGCTTTCGATGGCGGCCTCGAGAGCGCCCTCGTCGAACGGCTTCTCGAGCATCGTGACCGCGCCTTTTTGCATCGCCTGAACCGCCAGCGGCACGTCGGCGTGGCCGCTCATGTAGATCACCGGCAGCTGCGCACCGCGATCGATCAACGCATCGTGCAGGTCCAGTCCCGACAACTGCGGCATGCGCACGTCGAGCATCAGGCACGCGGGCTCGCTGCGCTCGCGTGTCGAGAGGGCCTCCACGGCCTCCATCGGGTCGCCATAGGTGCGCACGTCGAAGCCGGCGCCGCTGAGCCAGAAACGCGTCGACTCGAGGAACTCGACGTTGTCGTCGACGATGTAGATGGTGCGTGTGTTCATGGGGCGCTCGTCGCGGTTGCGGTGGGTGAGGGGGTTTTCATCAGCGGCAGGCCGACGTGGAAGGTGGCGCCGCGCTCGGCATTGCGGGTGAACCACAGTCGGCCCTGGTGCAGCTCGACGAACGAGCGGCAGATCGACAGGCCGATGCCCATGCCGTTGGGCTTGCTCGAAGCGAACGGCACGAACAGCTTGGCCGCAGCGTCGTCGCCGAGCCCGCAGCCGTTGTCGCAGACCTGGACCACGGCTTCCTGGCCCTTCAACGCAAGGGTCAGTGTGAGCTGAGGGTCTTCGGGCGGATCGGCGCGCATCGCGTCGAGCGCATTGCGCATCAGGTTGACCAGCACCTGTTGAAGCATCACCTCGTCGCCGCGCACCAGCACCGCGCCTTCGGGCAGGTGCAGCTGCAGGCGGGCGCGGCTGCGGCGCAGATCCCAATCGAGCAGCGAGGCGCTGGCGCGCAGCAGCGCGGCAAGGTCGACGCGACCGTGACGCGGCTGGTGCGAATGGGTGAACTCGCGGATGCGGGTGATCACGCGTGCAGCGAACATCACTTGCTCGATCGCGCGCTCCAGCGCACCGGATTCCTCGCCGTCGAGCGCTGGCTTGCGGCGCGCCAGGCGCGAGCGCAGCCCGCGCAACAGGTTGGCGGTGGCACCGATCGGTTGGTTCAGTTCATGCGCCAGCGTGGTGGCCATCTCGCCCACCGAGAACACGCGCGAGGTGAACAGCAACTGCTCGCGGTCGTCGAGCTGACGCTGCAACGCGCGACCCTGTTCGCGGCGGTCGGTCAAGCGCAGCAGCCAGTCCCCGCGGTCGAGCGAGACCAGTTCGGCGCCCCATTGCGCGCTGTCACCCAGCTCGAGCCGGCGCGGTGCGCCATCGTCACCATCGGCGTCGAGCGCCGCGCCGAGCCCGGCCAGATGGGGCTCCAGCGCCGCGATGTCGCACGAGTCGGCCAGCTGCGGCAGCAGCGCGCGCCAAGCGTCGCTTGCCCAGCACAGCTGCCGCGAGCGGCGATTGATCAGCGCTACCGCGTCGCCCAGGCGCGCCAGCGCGACGGCGTGCGCAGGCATGGACGCGGAGCCCGCCTTGGGTGTTGCGGTATGCCGTGCCGCAGCGGCCGAGCGTTTGCGCGGGGTCGTGGTGCTCAGCATGGGGAATCTCCGTGCGCTGCGGCCGGCGCGGCGATCAGTGGCAGTGCGCTGACCACCACGTGCACGCTCCATTGGGCGCCCAACGCGTTCCAGAATCGATGCGCAGCCTGGATTCGCACCCGCACCTCGCACCAGCGCAATGAGCGCGCCAGCACCGGGCCGAGCTGCACTTCGCAGGGCACCGGCTTGCCGGGCTGCTCGGCAGCGCCGGACTCATCGAGCGAAACCAGCTGGCGCCCGCTGCGGGGATGGTGCTCCCTGATCACGCGGACATGGCACCACTGTTCATGCCGCGGCGGCGCCGACCACTGCAAGCGAGCGTCGACCCTCAACCCGCGCAGCGCCAACTCGGCCGCCACGCCGTCGGCCGTCTGCTCGCCTCGCACGACCGGCCACAGCACGAACGCCCAGGCCGGGCCTGCGGGGTCGGTGCCCTGCGGACACGCCAGCACCACGCAACGGCCACGCTTCCACTGATCGGCGGCGGCCAACAGGGCTTGGGGCACGACGCGAGCCCCCAGCGCCGAACGCAACGCGCGCGACAGCGCATCGCACCAGGCACCGGCTTCGGCGGCATCGAGCACCGTATCGGGCGCGGTGTCGTGTTCTCGCTGCGGTGTCGGCGCAGGTGTCTCGGGTGGCTCGTCCTGCGGTGGCGCATCCTCGCCCCCGTGTTCGCGACGCGACTGGCGACGGCGCTCGCCCTCGGGAGCCTTGGTGGGCCACTGCGTCGGGCCGGACGTCAGTTGCGCCCAACCGAATGCTGGCTCCACCCGCAGGCCGGTAACCATGGCCGGCACCAGCAGCGAGGCGGGCACCGCGAGTTCGCTCTGCGAGGCGGGCATCGCCGGAACGGCCTCGTCGCTGCGGTGCGGCACGTCGACTGCTGGCGTTGGCGCGCGCCACGCCGTTTGCACCGTGGCGGCCTCGTGGCTGAAGTCGCTGTCGGCGCCGGGCAGCGCAGATTCGGGCACCGACGTCGTCAACTCGTGTGGAGCATGCATGCCGGGAGACAGAATCGGCAGCCCGTTGACGGCGGTCGGCGCGCCATCGGTTGTGGGCGGCGTGACGGCTTCCAGCGCCTCACGCACCACCAGCCACGCCGCAAGCGCTTTCTCGGCCGCGTTGACGGGGTTGATGGGACTGATTTCCATGCCGACCTCAGGCGCACTGCCCGGCGGTCGCCTCGACGCGGGCGCCGTTGTGCTCGCGGGCCACCAGGCCGGTGGGCCCCAGTGTGATCAGATCAGGATTGAGCCCCAGCGTCTGCTCGAGGTAGTTGCGCGCTGCACGCTGCACATGGGACACGGCCGCCGGCCCCTGGGACACTGCGGCCGTGCGGGTGCCCGAGACGAGCATCGAGATGATCGCGATCCGTTCGAAGAACGCCTGGCGCTCGACCGTTGACGCGGTGTCCCACTTCGAAGCGTCCTGGGCCAGACGGCGCAACTGGCGCTCCAGCGGAATCAATACGTTGGTGTCAGGATCGACTCCGTGCAACGCATGCAGGTTGACGGCGACGAAGAAGGCCACGACGCGGCCCACGTCGTCAACCGAGGGGTCTTCACCGGACGCGTGCGCGATGGCGCGATAGGTGTCAAGGTAACTCGCGTACGAGGCAGCGATCCGCTCGCGCGAGGCGGGGTCGCTCGTCTGCGCAGCGGCCATCCGCGACGGCGCCGCAGCGACGGCTGCACGTTCGACCTTCAGCGATGGCGGGCTCCCTTCCTCGGACAAACTCAGATGCAACAACGCATCGACCAACGCCTTGCGCATCAAGGCCGGTGTGGCTCTCGACGGCATCGCTGGGCGGTGGATGGGGTTGCGGAGGATCGAGCGCTTGGTCATGCAAAAGCTCCTGGAGGATCAACCGGTTGCCTTCTGACAGCCGGGCCGGGTGCGCCATGGCGGGCGTCGTCGCGGCCGGGTCGTGCACTGGGTGGCCGCGAAACCGCGGGCGGTTCAAACTGATTGCGCGCAGGCCCGGCTGCTCACTGGGCGTTCTGGTCGTCGTCGCGTTCGACACGGACGTGATCGAGCTTGATCGCGTGTTTGCGCAGCCGCTCGTTCAGGCGAGGGGCATGGCGGGCGATCAGATCCACGTTGCCCGTCGGCGACGCGATCGTCAGGCCCCAAGCCCGCTGTGATTCCGTGGTGCCGCTGCGCTCGACGCGCACCTGAAGGGGCGTCGCGTTGGGTTCCCGCACGGACACTTCCCACAGTGCGGCCGGATCCGCGCCAAGCACCGGAATCACCGCGTTGCCGGGGCTGGCCGTCAGCGACGCTTCGAGAGCTGCACGGGTCCCGCTCGGTTCGTTGATCGCCCCGGCAGCGCTCGCAGCGGCCGGCGTTGCGGCGCGCGTCAGCATCGGCATGGGGGTCATCGCCAACCAGGCCGGTGCAGCGCCATTGCCTGCTGACTCGGCGTTGTCGTCGGCGGGCTCGTCCTGACGCTGCTCCCGCCCCTTCAGCGCGCGCTCGAAGTCGTCGCGCGCCGGGTGACGACCTTCGACGTCCGCGGCTGACACACGCGACGACTCGCCGCCCTCGGAGCGGGGTGGCGGCGACGACTGGGTGGCAGACATGTTCATGCGATTTCCCTGGGGTCAGGCTGCCGATCGCGAGCCCTGTGGCCGGATCTGGTCGTCGAGATCACGCTCGGCGCGCTGCTCGCGCAGCGCCAGGCGAGTGCGCTGGGCTTCTTGAGCGAGGCCACGCACGGCGTCCTCGCGGGCCAGCGCACGGGTCAATTCCGAACGTGCCTTCTGCAGCTTCTCCTGTGCTGCTTCGAGTGCGTGCTCGTCGCTGGTCAGCGCATATTCATCGCGCTCGAGCCGATCGGTCAGGTGCTCTTGTTGGGCGGAAGCGAACTTCGACCAGCGTGGCAACGTGGGCGCCAGGGTCGTCACGATCGCGTCGCGCAACTCGATGATCGCGTGGCGCAGCTGATCGATGCGCGCCAGCCGCTCTTGAATCGCCTTGCGGGCTTGCTCGACCTCGGCCTCCGCCGGCGGGATCTGCTCGCGCGCGCGCTGCACCCGCAAGCTGCGCAGGCGATGCAGTTGCCGCACCTCAGTCACCGATGGCATCTGGTTCACGACACCACCTCTTGCAGAGTCTGGATCGTGGTGTCGAAGTCAGCGGCCTCGTCGGAGCGTTGCTGCAGCAGCGCTTTCAGCGCCGGCATGCGCTCGATGGCACGGTCGGCCAGCGGGTCGCTGCCGGCTTGGTATTCGCCAACCCGAAGCAGGAATTCCACCTCGGTATGGCGCGCCATCAGCGCACGCAACTGGTTCGCCGCCTCGCGGTGCGGTTTTTGTGCCACCCGCGTGAAGACACGGCTGGCGCTGGCCAGCACGTCGATCGCTGGGTAGTGGGCTGCCTGCGCCAGCTGGCGCGACAGCACGATGTGGCCGTCGAGGATCGAGCGCACTTCTTCGGCCACCGGGTCGGAGTTGTCGTCGTCCTCGGCGAGCACGGTGTAGAACGCGGTGATCGAGCCGTGGGCGTCGTTGCCGGCGCGCTCGAACAGCCGCGGCAGCTCGGCGAACACCGATGGCGGGTAGCCGCGGCGCACCGGCGGCTCCATCGCCGACAAGCCCAGCTCGCGCAGGCCGCGCGCGAAGCGGGTGACCGAATCGACCAGCAGCAGCACGCGCTTGCCTTCGCGGCGGAAGCCTTCGGCGATCGCCGTGGCGGCGTAGGCCGCGCGCACACGCTCCAGCGCCGGGCGGTCGGAGGTGGAGACCACAACCACCGAACGGGCGAGGCCTTCTTCGCCGAGGGCTTCGTCCATGAACTCACGCACTTCGCGGCCGCGCTCGCCGACCAGCGCGATCACGTTGACGTCGGCCTTGGCCTGGCGGGCCAGCATACCCAGCAGCGTCGACTTGCCGCCGCCGGCCATCGCGAAGATGCCCACGCGCTGGCCTTCGCCGACGGTGAGCGCGGCATCGATCGCGCGCACGCCGGTGGGCAGCGGGTGGTCGACGCCCTTGCGCTTGAGCGGCGACGGCGCCTCGGCGTGCAGCGGCGTGTGGCGCAGCGTGGGCCCGGGCTCGGGCAACGGCCGGTCATCGAGCGGGCGACCGAACGGATCGATCACGCGGCCGAGCAGGCCTTCGCCATAGGGCACTTGTGCCACATCGGCCATGGCTTGCACCGCGGCACCGACCGCGATGCCTTGCAGCGGGCCATAGGGGGCCAGGATGACCTCGGCGCCGGCGAAACCGATCACTTCGGCAATCAGCGGCTCGGCGTTGTCATTGCTGGCATCGAACACGCGGCACTGCTGGCCGATGCGGGCACGCAAGCCGGTCGCGCGCAGGATCGTGCCGCCGGCCTGCACCACGCGGCCATGCTCGACGACCGTGCGCGTGCCGTGCAGCGCGCGCAGCAGGCGTTCGGCCTCGGGCGGCGTGGCGGCATTCATGGGCGCTCCGAGACGCCCCAGGCGTCGGCCAAGCGGTTGAGCTGGGCGTTCAGCGACGCGTCGACGCTGCCGAACTCGGTTTCGATGCGGCAACTGTCGAGGGTGCATGCCGGGTCGGCGCGCAATTCGAATGAAGGAGTCGGTTCGCCACTCTCGCTGGCGTGCCGCGCCATCGCGGCCAGCCGCGCGCGCAGCGCGTCGGCGTGCGACGGGTGCACCACCAGCGTCAAGCCGCTGCCGGGCAGCATGTCGCGGGCTGCCGTGTCGGCCAAGGCCAGCAGACGCTCGTCATCGGCGAGTTGACCGATCAGCTTGCGCGCCACCTGCAGCGCGAGGGCAGCCACTTGGCCGCGCACACGCACGCTTTCCTGCTCGGCGGCGCGGGCCATGGCCATCAGCGACGCGGCGACCTCGTCGCCTGCGGCAAGCACGCCTTGCTCGAGGCCGAGCGCGTGGCCGCGCTGACGGGCGAGCTCGCAAGCGGCCTCTACACGCTGAGCTTGTTCGGTGTGCAGCGCTTCGAGCCGATCGCGCACGGCTTGCGCTTCGGTCAGCAGCGGCACCTCGGCGGCGCGCAGCACCAGACGGTTCGAGGCGATGCCGGTGTCGCGACCGCGCTGCCACAGAACGAAGCTCATGCATTGACTCCTTGTGGAGACTTGGCGGCGGGGCCCTGCGTGCGCATGGGCGGAGTGCGCACGGTCAGTGTCTGTGCACGCGAAACCAGGGCCTGGGCCAATGCGGGTGCCATGGCCGAGGCGGTGCTGCCGAGCAATGCGCTGGCGGCGCGGCGCAGCGGGCCGCTGGGCAGTGATGCGAGCAGCACGCCAAGACCGCTGGTGCGCAGCACCGGCGCCACCTGCTCGGCGCCGTCGATGCGCGGGCACGGTGCCACGTTGCGCGGCAGCACTTGCGCGTCGGGCAGCGCCAACAGGGCTTGCAGGAACGGCGCGCCGAGCGCGGTACGCGCCGCGCCGAGGCGGGCGCCGTCGATCCACAACCGGACGGAAGCAGCGCACAGCATCGCGCCGACTTGACGTGCCAGCACCATCAACTCGCTATCAGACAGTGAGAGCCAGGTGGGCGCAGTGTCGAGCGCGTCCCAATCCAGCGAGCCGGCGGCGTCCGGCGCGGCGGCCAGCAGACGGCGTGCCACGGCTGCGCGACGGTGGCGGCGTGTTGCCGCATCGGTCGTCGGTGTCTCGCCGCGCACGGGCCGTACGCCGGTCGATGTGAGTGTGGTCACGAGTGGCTCGCGGCGCGGCGCAACGCCGCTTTCAGGTCGGCGGCCACGTCGAGTGTGCGGTTGGCGGCGGGTGCGGCGGCCGGCAGCGCACGCAGCGGGCTCGCGCTCGACAGCTGCGGGCTCGAGCGGCGGCGCCACCACAGTGCGATGCCGCCGGCCAATGCGAGTCCGCCAACGCCGCTGCCGATGACCAGAGGCAACACGAGCGGCATGGCGAGCGAGGCCGGTTGTCCCGACGTCGCCGGCCCGGCAACCGGCTCGGCCTTGCGGGGATCGCCCGGCATGGCTTCGGCCGGAAACAGCGCGACGGTGACGTTGTCGTAGCTCAGCCCTTCGATGCTGTTGACGACCAGCGCCTTGATCTGCGTGACCTGCGACGACAGGTCGCGATCGGGCCGGTGCTTGATGAACACCGCCGCGGCTGCGGGCTGCACCTTGTCGACCAGCGGGTTGCGCTCGGGCATCACCAGGTGCACGCGTGCGGTGACCACGCCGTCGATGCTGGCGATGGTGTTGGAGATCTCCTGCGACATCGAATACATCAGGCGCGCGCGTTCTTCGATCGGCGAGGACACGAAGCCTTCGCGCTTGAACACCTTGCCCATGGTGTCGAAAGTTTCGCGCGGGTAGCCCTGTGAATTGAGGGTGCGCACCGCGTTGCTGAAGTCGCCGCGCGGGGCCAGCACCGAGAAGTGGCCTTCTTGCGACTGCTTCTCGGCGTCGATGCCGGCGCTGCGCAGCACCGCCACCATCTCGTTGGCCTGGCGCTCGGACAACTGCGAATACAGCTCCTGGTTCGAGCAGCCGATCAACAGCGTCAGCAGCAGGCCGCCGGCGGTGGTGGTCAGGCGTCGCAAGGTGATGGGGTGCATGGCGAAAGATCCTTCAGGATTGCTGGCGGAACAGTTGCTGCAGACCGTCGGAGGCACGGTTGGCGATGTTGGACGTGAGCTGGCAATGGAACATGAATTCCTGGCAGCGGACGCTCAGATTCACCATCTGCGACGGGCTCATGTCCTGGCCGGCCGCCTGGGCTGCTTTGGCGTCGATAGCCAGTTGGTTTGCCTCGCCGTTGATGTGCTCGAACGGCTTCATCAACTGCTTGGCGGCTTCACCGGGTCCGCTGACGGCGTTGGCTTCCAGCCGCTGTCCGGCTTGCGCCATCGATTGCTGGAAGCCGTTGAAGTCGGTCAGTGACACGCCATAGCCAGCCTGCGTGGACGCGGCGCCGGCGGTGCCGGCACCGGTGGCGCCCACTTGGGCCAGCGAGGCGGCGGCGATCTCGAATGTCATGACGAGCCTCCGCCGCTTACTGCTTGCGAGCCATCGTGCTCAGCGCCTCGCCGACCGACGAGATGGCGCTGTGCGAGCTGTTGGACAGGAAGCCCATCTTCTGCGACTGCGCGGTCAGTTCGGTGATCGCCGAAGGCATGTCGGTGCCCTGGTTGTTCAGCTGATCGGACTCTTGCTGAATGATGTTGGCTTGGTTGTCCAGGGCATCGCCCCAGGCACGGGCCATCGCTTCGAACCAGGTGCCGCCCTTGCTGTTGGTGCCGCTGGTCTGTTGGCTGGTGGTCGGCACGAGGGCCATCTGGGTCAGGGGATTGGTGTAGCTGCTCATGGGAACGCTCCTAGTGGGGGTGTGTTGCAGTGGGGACGCCGGAAGTTCAAGCTCAGAATTTCAAGGTGGCCTGCTGGCCGTCGCGCTCGAGCGAGACGCTGCTTTGCTCGATGCGCGTGATGCGGTGGCCGGTGGGCAGCATGGCGCCGACGAAGTAGTGCGCGCCGTCAGCGGTCACCAGATAGGCAGGCTCCCCGGGCACCAGCGATGCGATGCGCTTGCCCGGGTCGTCCATCACCGGCGGCGGGGGCGGCGGCAGCGGCTTGGCGGTGTTGCGCACGGTGAGCTGTTCCAGCCCACGCACGTCGCGGCGCACCACCTCTTCGGCGCGCGCCAGCTTGTCGGCGTCCCGCTCGGCAGCCTGCGCCGCCACGCGTCCGGGGCCAGTGACGTCGGCTTGCACCGCCACGCCGTTGACACGGAACACCTCGGTCACCTCGCGAACGAGCGCTTCGTCGACCGCCACCTCGATCACCAGCGGCGCCGACGCGGGGCGCGCCGCCAGCCAGGCATCGAGCTTGGCGCGCTGGCTCTGTGCCGCAAGCCGACCCCGCAACGCCATCCGTCCGTCGGCGGTGCGGCCGACTTCGAGCGCACTGAATTCACTGCCGCGCAGAGCCTGGGCCAGCGACGCGGCCTCGCTCACCTGCGGCGCCACGGGGGCGGCGGCCACTCGCGTCATCGCCAGTGCACCGGCGCATACCACCAGCACGCCGGCGCCCATGCAGGCGAGCCAAAACTCGGCCCGCCGCGGCAGCGGCTTGGCAGTTGCCTGGGTTTGGCCAGGGGCATCGGCGGCGGGCCGCTCGTCGGCCAGACCGGGCACTGGCCTGGCCGCCCTCCAATCGTCGATGCAGGCGCGACCAAACGCGACCACCGAACCGCCGATCTTCAGCGGCACATGTTGGGACCAGGTGGCCTGGG